>JALSQL010000164.1 GCA_026985435.1 Acidilobaceae archaeon | reverse complement strand
AGCGCCGCCTCGGCCGCGGCCTGGGCCCTCCGCCGCTTGAGGGGGGAGCTGGAGTCCGGGGGGCTGCCGGGGCGCGGGTACGAGGACGTGTTCGAGTACATAGAGGCGAGGGTGGCGGCGGAGGCGGGGCCCGAGGCGACGTGGGCCTGGCTTGGCAGGAGCAGGAACGACCACGTGGCGGCGGCGCTCAGGCTGTACGCTAGGGAGCGCCTCCTAGAGACCCTCGACGCCCTAGCAGGCCTCCGCGGGGCCCTCCTGGACGCCGCGGGGAGGTGGGCCTCCACCCCCATGCCGACCTTCACCCACGGCCAGGTGGCCCAGGCATCCACGGCCGGCCACGTGCTGGCCGCCTACGAGGAGGCGCTCGCCCAGGCCTGGAGGCCCCTGAGGGCGGCCTACGAGCACGCCGGCGAGAGCCCCCTCGGCTCCTCGGCCGGGGCCGGCACCACGGTGCCCCTCGACAGGCGCCTCATGGCCGGGCTGCTGGGCTTCGACGGCTTGGTTGTAAACACTTACAGGGCGGTGGCGGGCAGGCTCTTCCTCCTCGAGGCGGTGGCGGGGGTCGCTCTCCTATATGCCGAGCTCTCGAGGGTTGCCGAGGACCTCGTGGCCCTCGCTGAGCTGGGCCTCGCGAGGCTGCCGGAGGGCCACCTGGCGACCAGCAGCGTGATGCCCCACAAGAGGAACCCGGTCACCCTCGAGGTCCTGAGGGCCAGGGCGGCCGACATGGCGGGCATGCTCCAGGCGGTGCTCTCCGGCTACTCGAGGCAGCGCTACGGCTACAACCTCGACCTACAGGAGCTCAACAAGCACCTCTACGCCGCCCTCGAGGAGGCCCCCAGGGGCCTGAGGGTGCTCTCGCACCTGATCGCGGGGGCCGCCTTCGACGGCGAGGCGGCGGCGAGGCTCATGGAGGGCACGGCGTACTGGGGGGCCGAGCTGGCGGAGGCCCTCACACTCAAGCTGCGGGTGCCCTTCAGGGAGGCCCACGCGATGGTCGCCCGGGCCCTACGCGGGGACGGCTGGCGCCCCGGCCCCCGCACCATGCAGCTAGCCCGCAGGGCCGGCCTCGAGCCCAGCCCGAGCGCCGTGGCGGGCCTCTACAGGGTCGAGGGCAGCCCGGCCAGGCTGGGGGAGGCCCTCCAGGCGGCCCGGGCCAGGCTGGGTGCCGACGGGGAGTGGCTAGAGGCTGAGAGGCGCCGGCTCGGGGAGGCCCGTGGGAGGCTGCTGGAGGCCCTCGAGGGGGTGGAGAGCTGTGCCTAGGCTGGCGGCCCGGGCTGGGGGCAGGTGCAGGACGGGCCTCCGGGGGGCGCTCCTCCTGGAGAGCGGCCTCGCCGTGGAGGGCTGCGGGTTCGGGGCGGAGGGCGTCAGGGTTGGGGAGGTCGTGTTCTCGACCAGCATGACCGGGTACCCCGAGAGCCTCACCGACCCGAGCTACAGGGGGCAGATACTGGTCTACACCCACCCGATGGTGGGGAACTACGGGGTCCCGAGGCCCAGGGTTAGGCATGGGGTGCTCTACGGGCTCGAGTCCGAGAGGGTTCACGTGGAGGGCTTCGTGGTGGCTGAGCTCTCCAGGCACGCCCCGAGGCCGGGTAGGCTAGGGCTCCACGAGTGGCTCCGGGCCCAGGGGGTGCCGGGGGTGTTCAGGGTTGACACTAGGATGCTCGTGAGGCACCTGAGGAGCAGGGGCACCATGATGGGGGCCGTGGGGGTCTACCCGGAGGGGGAGCCCGCGCCCTGGGACGAGCTGGAGGCCGCCCTCGAGGCCGCGCCGGGGTACGGCGTGGTCGACTACACGAAGCAGGTCACCCCAGCCGGGCCTGTGGCGCACGAGCCCCCCGGGGCCTGGGCTAGGGTCTCGATGCTCGACTGCGGGGTGAAGCACGGGATACTCAGGAGGCTCACGAGCCTGGGCCTCGCGGTGACCAGGTACCCCTGCAGCACCCCGCCAGAGGAGCTCGTTGACGGATACCAGGGCGTGGTGGTCTCCAACGGCCCCGGGAACCCCGCCCTCCTAGCCCGCGAGGCGGAGACCGTCGCCGCCCTGGTGGAGTACGGGGTGCCGCTCCTCGGGGTGTGCCTGGGGATGCACCTCGTAGCCCTGGGGCTGGGGGCTGAGACCTACAAGCTCCCCTACGGCCACAGGGGGCCCAACAAGCCCGTCGTCGAGGCGGGGGGTGGGAGGTGCTACATCACAACGCAGAACCACGGCTACGCCGTTAGGAGGGAGAGCCTCGAGGGCACGGGGCTGAGGGTGTGGTTCTACAACCCCGACGACGGCAGCCTCGAGGGGCTCCTCCACGAGTCGAAGCCCGTGCTGGCCACCCAGTTCCACCCCGAGGCCGGCCCCGGCCCCTACGACACCTTCTGGGTCTTCGAGGCGTTCGCCAGGATGGTGAGGAGGCATGCCCAGGGTTGACGTCCGCAAGGCCCTCGTGCTCGGCTCGGGACCCATCAAGATAGCCGAGGCCGCCGAGTTCGACTACAGCGGCAGCCAGGCCCTGAAGGCCCTCAGGGAGGAGGGCATAGAGACGGTGCTCGTCAACCCCAACGTCGCCACGATCCAGACGAGCCACCGCCTAGCCGACAGGGTCTACCTGGCCCCCCTCAAGCCCGAGTTCGTCGCCGAGATAATAGAGAGGGAGAGGCCCGACGCCATACTCCTAGGCTTCGGGGGCCAGACCGCCCTGAGCCTGGGCGTCGCCCTCAAGAAGAGCGGGGTGCTCGACAGGTACGGCGTTCGAGTCCTAGGCACCCCCATAGAGGGGGTCGAGAGGGCCCTCTCGAGGGACCTCTTCCGGAGGGCCATGCTCGAGGCGGGGCTGCCAGTGCCCCCTAGCAGGGCGGCCAGGAGCCCCGGGGAGGCGCTGGAGGCGGCGGGTGAGATAGGCTACCCGGTGATAGTGAGGGTGAGCTTCAACCTCGGCGGCGGGGGGAGCTTCACGGCCTGGAGCCCCCGGGAGCTCGGGGAGTGGCTGGAGAGGGCGTTCGCCCAGAGCGAGGTCGGGGAGGTGCTCGTTGAGAGGTACCTCCACCACTGGAAGGAGGTCGAGTTCGAGGTTGTGAGGGACTACTACGGCAACACCGCGGCGATAGCGTGCATGGAGAACGTCGACCCCATGGGCGTCCACACGGGGGACTCGATAGTGGTGGCCCCCTGCCAGACCCTCACCGACTCGGAGTACAACGAGGCGAGGAGGGCCTCGATAGGGGTCGCGGAGGCTATAGGCCTGGTGGGCGAGGGCAACGTGCAGCTGGCCCTCAACCCCGAGACCGGCGAGTACTACGTGATAGAGACGAACCCGAGGATGAGCAGGAGCAGCGCCCTCGCCAGCAAGGCCACGGGCTACCCCCTAGCCTACATAGCCGCGAAGCTGGCCCTCGGCTACAGGCTCCACGAGCTCCTAAACCTGGTCACCCGCAGGACCACGGCGTGCTTCGAGCCAAGCCTCGACTACGTCGTCGTGAAGGTGCCCCGCTGGGACCTCGACAAGTTCGAGGGCGCCGAGCGCCGCCTCGGGAGCGAGATGAAGAGCATAGGGGAGGTCATGGCGATAGGGCGCAGCTACATAGAGGCGCTCCAGAAGGCGGTGAGGATGCTCGACATAGGCGAGCCGGGCCTCACCGGGGGCCCCGCATACAGGGCCACCCTGAGCCTCGGGGAGGCCATGGAGAAGCTGCGCTCCAGGGAGCCCTACTGGCCCCTCTGGGCGGCGAAGGCGATAGCCCTCGGGGCCACCGTCGGCGAGGTGGCGGAGGCCACGGGGGTCGACCACTACTTCCTCTACCCGATAGAGGAGGTGGTGAGGCTCAGCGGGGAGCTTGAGAGGCGGGGCCCCGAGCCCGGCCTCCTAGAGGAGGCCTGGAGGCTGGGGTTCAGCGCGGAGCAGGTCGAAGCCCTGACCGGCTCGAGGCCCCGCCCGCCGAGGCCCAGGGTGAAGCAGGTCGACACCCTCGCGGCGGAGTGGCCCGCGGAGACCAACTACCTCTACACCACCCACGGCGGCTCCGAGGACGACGTGGAGCCCCTGGGGGCCCGCGGGGTGCTGGTTCTCGGCGCTGGCGTGTTCAGGATCGGGGTCTCGGTGGAGTTCGACTGGGCCGTGGTCAACGTTGTGGACGCCCTAAGGGAGATGGGCTACAAGGCAATAGTCGTCAACAACAACCCCGAGACCGTCTCGACCGACTGGGACGCCAGCGACAGGCTCTACTTCGAGGAGCTCACCCTAGAGAGGGTCCTCGACATCATCCGGTTCGAGTCCCCCCGGGGCGTGGTAGCGTTCGCGGGCGGGCAGATAGCGAACAAGCTCGCCCGCCCCCTCGCAGAGGCGGGGGCCCGCCTGCTCGGCACGGGCGGCGCGAGCGTCGACCGCGCGGAGGACAGGGAGAAGTTCAGCAGGCTCCTGGACGAGCTGGGCCTAGCCCAGCCCCCCTGGGCCTCGGCCTCGAGCCTCAGGGAGGCGCTCCGCTTCGCGGACGAAGTAGGCTACCCGGTGCTCGTGAGGCCTAGCTACATCATAAGCGGCTCCGCGGTGAGGGTCGCCTGGAGCCCCGGGGAGCTGGAGGAGTACATAACCAGGGCGGCCAGGGTCTCGCCCAGGCACCCAGTCGTCGTCACCAAGTACTACCCCGGCGCCCCCGAGTTCGAGGTTGACGCCGTGGGCGACGGCCCCAGGGTCGCGGGCACGGTGATAGGCCACATAGAGCCCGCCGGGGTGCACAGCGGCGACTCCACCATGACCATACCCCCACCCCCCACCCTGCCCCGGGGCGCCGCCAGGGAGGCGGAGAGGATAGCCGCAGCCCTAAGCGAGGCCCTGAACATCAGGGGGCCCTTCAACCTCCAGCTCCTCCACTGGAGGGGGAGGGCCTACGTGATAGAGCTAAACCTGAGGGCGAGCAGGAGCATGCCCTTCACCAGCAAGACCGTCGGCGTGAACCTCGCACACCTAGCGGTGAGGGCCGCCCTCGAGGGGCTCCCACACCTCGACCCCGGCTTCACACGCCTAGAACCCCGGGGCTGGTGGGGGGTGAAGAGCCCCCAGTTCTCCTGGGCCAGGCTCCGCGGGAGCTACCCCAGCCTGGGCCCGGAGATGAGGAGCACCGGCGAGGCCGCCGCGCTGGGGTGGAGCCTCGAGGAGGCCCTCCTGAAGAGCTGGCTCAGCGTGCAGGGCAACAGGCTCCCCCGCCCAGGCGAGGTGGTGCTAGCCTACAACCCCGACGGCGCCCCCTCCAGGCTCCCCCGCGCCGTGGAGGCCCTCGAGAGGGCGGGCCTCGACGTGTACACCGTGGAGGGCATGGAGGTGGAGGGCGCCGAGCCCCTACCCCCAGGGAGGGCCCTGGAGGCCATCCGCTCGGGGAGGGCTGGCCTGCTCCTAACCAGGGGTTCGAGACCCGAGAGGGACTACAGGCTCAGGAGGCTGGCCGCGGACCGCAACGTGCCCCTAGTACTCGACGACATCCTAGCAGAGGCGCTCGCGGCCGCCATAGAGTGGCACTCGCGGGGCGGCAGACTCCACCTCGCAGACCTCCGAGAGTACTGGGCGGCCGGGGCCCCCACACTCCTAGCACAGCGCGCAGCATCCTCAACCCGCCACACCCGAGGCCCGGGCTCCTCCGGGTGAGCTCGACCCTATAGCCCAGGGCCTCCAGCAGGGCCAGCAGGGGCCCCCGGAGGCCCCGGGTACCTGGTACCCGTAGCCACCGCAATCTATCTTAAGGACGTCCCCCTCGGGTATAGGCTTGAGTCGCTGGTGCATAATGTCCCTCGGGCTTTTGCCGAGCCTCGCAGCGGAGGGGTGGCAGGTGGCGGAGGCTCTCTAGGACCGCTGGGAGGCTGCTGGAGCTGGTAGAGGAGGGCGGGGCCCTCAGGGTTAGGGTGTAGCCCCCCTTATCTTGCCTGTGGGGACACGCCATGGAGGCGGTGCGGGGGCTTGGCCGAGCCTGGTGGAGGGCGTGGGAACCCGTGGAGGGCGATCCCCCCACACAGG
>JALSQL010000163.1 GCA_026985435.1 Acidilobaceae archaeon | reverse complement strand
GGAGTGCTCCCCGGCGAGCCTGCCGACGACCTCGGGTGGCACCTCGACGCGGGTCCTCGAGGGTATATTGTAGACTATCACAGGGGCGTCGACGGCGTCGGCCAGCCGGGAGTAGAACTGCAGCAGACCCTCCGGGCCCGTCCGGTGGTAGCAGGGCGGCGGCACGAGCACGGCGTCAGCCCCCGAGTCAACCGCGGCCCTGGCCGCCTCGGCCGCCTGCCAGGGGTTCTCCCCCCGCACGCCAGCTATCACGGCCGCCCTGCCGCCCACTACTTCGGAGACCCTCCCGGCCAGCGCCGCGACCTCCGAGGGCCTCAGGAGGCCGAGCTCCCCCGTGGTGCCAGCCACCAGCACACCGTCGACCCCGCCGTCGGCCAGCCACCCGGCGAGCTCCCCGGCCGCGTCGAGGTCGACGGTGAGATCCCCCCGGTAGGGGGTAACCATGGCCGCAACGAGCCCGTGAAGCGCCCTATCCAGGAGCGACGAGACCCCCACCCTCCAGCCACCAGCCGCCCGCGTGGAGGGGCGGCGTTTAAGGCGGAGTCAATGCGCCAGCGCTGCCACCGATATTACCTGGACGCCCACCCCGGCGCTGCCGGGGCTGGGGGTCTACTCCTTGGGCTCAGGCGAGGGCCAGGCCGCGGTGGCGTTTGAGGCCAGGGTTCTGGGGCGCGTGAGGCCGCCCACGGGCTACAGGTGGTACGGCGCCCTCGTCGTCGAGGCGCCCGGCGGGGCTGGCAAGGTGGCCCTCCTCATGACGGGCTCGGTGGCCCAGTGGCTGCAGCCGGGGGAGAGGGTGAGGGTCGAGTCCTCGACGGCGCCGCACCCCCTGACCAGGAGCCTGTCGCTGCTCGGCTGGGGGGAGTACAGGCTCTACAGGCTGACCAGGTGGGGGGAGGTCCAGGTGTGGCCCCCCTGGCGGAGGGTCTACAGGATCGAGAAGCCGTACTATACAGGGGAGATACTGGCGAGGGAGGCGGTGAGCGAGGAGGACTACGAGGCCATAGCGGGGCTGGAGCAGTACCACTACGCCAGCAAGGAGGAGCTGGTGGCGGTCTGGAGGTGCCCGCGCTGCGGGGCGATGGTGGAGGCTAACGTGAGGCCGAAGTGCCCCAAATGCGGGGCGCCGATGGTGCTCCACGAGATAAGGGGCAGCCTGCCGAGTAGCAGGTTCCTGGTGCTAGAGCTCCTCACCAGGAGGCCCTACGAGCCCAGGATCGTGGGCTACGTGCGCGTCGACACCCCCATACCCCTAATGCACCGGAGGGTGCCAGCGGACGGGGGCTACAGGGTCGAACGCCTGATACGCGAGAAGGTTTTCCCCCCCGAGTGGTTCCACCCGACCTTCTGGCCCCTCAGGCCGGGCGAGAGGCGGAAGATCCTGGCGATGTTCAGGGAGCTCGCGTCCATCTACGGTAAGAGCCTGGCGAGGGCTATAGTGGGCTCCAAGATAGCGGAGGAGGCCCTGGCGAAGGCCAACACGGCCGCCGCGAGGATAGCGAGGGTGGTGGTCCACCCAGACTTCAGGGGCGGCGGCCTCGGGGTCCTCGCCGTGAGGGCCGCCGTAGAGTGGGTGAGGGAGCGCAGGATACCAGAGATGAGGAAGCCCAAACACGTCGTGGAGACGATAGCGGCCATGGCCAGGTTCAACCCGTTCTTCGAGAGGGCCGGGTTCAAGTACATGTGGGACACCGCCAGCGGGAGGCCCGTGCTAATGTACCCCCTGACCGAGGAGGCCCGGAGGAGGATAGAGGAGTTCCTGCAGAGCGACCCCCACGCGAGGACCCACGGGGGGCGCCTCTACAGGCCCCGCTACAGGCCCGCCCCGCCGCTCGGGGGGCCGATCAGGCTGGTCGGCGTGACGAAGGCTTACAGGAGCGAGCTGAGCCTCGAGGGCGTGGAGCCAGGGGTCGCGGAGGCCCTGAGGGCCTTCGGCGTGGAGAGGAGGGTGGTCGAGAGGCACGTGCTCCGGGACGTGAGCCTCGAGATAAGGCCCGGCGACGTCGTCGCGGTGGTTGGGGCCAGCGGGGCTGGGAAGACCACCCTACTCCGCCTGATACTCGGCGCCCTAGACCCCGGGCTCTCCGAGAGGCCCGAGTACAGGCCTGACTCCGGCAGGGTCGAGGCCCCCGGCAACGCTAGGCCCGCGGCGCTGCTGCCCGGGGAGGTCGAGCCCGCGCTCGGCGGCGGGAGCCTGCTGGAGGAGATACAGGCGATAACCGGCGACGTCGTAGAGGCGCTGGAGGTCCTCAGCGCCAGCGGTATAAGCGACGCGGTCCTGTACCGTGCGAGGTTCCACGAGCTCAGCACCGGCCAGAAGGAGAGGGCGAAGCTCGCGGCTCTACTAGCGAAAAAGCCGAACGTGTTGATAGTGGACGAGTTCATGGCCCACCTGGACCCCACGACCGCCCGCTGGGTCGCCGGCAGGGTCGCCAGGGTGGCGAGGAGCCACGGCATGACCGTTATCGTGGCGACCCATAGGAGGGAGGTGGTCGAGGCGATCCAGCCCAACAGGCTGCTGGTGGTCGGCTACGGGAGGGTTGTCGAGGCCAGCAGCGCCTCGGAGGCGCTCTAGCTAGTACGTCTCATAGTAGTCCACGCCGCCCTCCTCGGGCTCCTGTTCCTCCCCCTCCAGCGCCAGGGCGCCCCTGGCGAGGGCCGCCCTAGCTATCCTCTCCGCGGCGCTCCTGCTCCTAACCATCACGAGCGCCGTGTCGGCTATCTCCTCGACGACCACGCCGTCGACGCCTCTCACGAGCTCGCTGACAGCGTCTATCCTAACAGGTATGACGTAGTAGCCGTGGGGGTTCCGCCTCGAGAGCAGCTCCCTCACGAGGTCCTCGACAGACTTGCCCCCAGCCAAGCCCGGCACCTCTCCGGAGGCCATGTGCGGGGCTGGGAGGATAATCAGCTTACCGCCCCCCGGGGCAGTGGCCGCCCGCCAGCCGGGTGTAGAGCGGGTCCGCGCCGGACGCCATGGCCTCCAGGGCTGCGGCCGGCACGCCCTCGAGCCCGCTGGAGGTGAGGGCCTCGTAGACGGCCTCGTAGGACGCCCTCTCCACCATCCAGAAGGCCGTGGCCTCCGCCCCCAGCCTGCCGCCGCAGCCGCCGTAGGCGGCCAGGAAGGCGCTGGCGAGGCCTGGGTAGGCGGATGGCACCCCCAGCTCGTGGAGGTAGTGTAGGCTCCTCAGCACCACCGCGAGGTCCCTCTGCCGGGGCTCCTTCTCCAGGGGGCCAGCCGGCTCCCTGAAGGGCTCGCCGGAGTAGTCCACGATGTAGACCCCGCCAGCGTGGAGTAGGGCGTTGTGGAGGTGCGGGTCCCCGTGCACTCGCTGCTTGTCGAAGCCGGCCGCAGCCTCGGCGAGGGGGGCGACCTCGCCGGCGAGCCTCTCGAGGGCCTCCAGGGCGGCCTCGGGGACCCGGGCGCCCAGCTCGGCCAGCCTCTCGAGTATCGAGACGCGGTACTCCAGCCTGTACATCCACCTCTCAGCGTCGCCCGGCTCCCCGGGCTCCGGGCTGCAGAGGGGGTCGCCGCAGCCCGCCAGGGCCTCGTGTAGCCCCCTGAGGGCCGACCCGAGGAGCTCGAGGGCGGCCGACAGCTCGGGGCCCCTCAGCGCCGCCAGCGGGGTGCCAGGCAGCCACTCCCTGTAGGTGGAGTAGAGCTCGTCCCCCAGGAGGGTGTACCCGTACAGCCTCGGGGCCCACCTGTACCCGGAGGCGTTCAGGTACCCCAGCACCACTGGCTCCAGCGGCGAGTCAGCCGCCACCCTCCGCGCCCGGAGCAGCGCCGGGGAGCCCCGGCTTGTGAGCCACACCGTCGAGAAGCCCGTTGGGCCCCTCCACGAGCGCTCCAGGCTGGCTGGCCTGGGGGCGCCCTCCACGGAGGCGCCCGTGAAGGGCGGGGGGAGCATGGCCAGCGCCACCAGCGAGGCCCAGCCGGGGGTCTCCTCCGCCTCGCCCCCCTCGGGCGTGGTGGCGGCTTGTATCCTGGAGCCGCAGGCGTAGCCCGAGGCCGCTATGTAGCCGTCTATCGCCGTGCACGACTCTAGCACGGGCTCCCCGGGGCAGAGTGGGGGCCTCCAAGCCCTGAGGGCGCCCAGGGCGGCCCGCTCCTCGCTGCCAGTGCAGGGGCGGGGCTCGGCACTCAAGACCCTCCTCACCGGCCAGAGGCCTCGGCTACGCCGAGCTCGCCACCGCCCCGCTGTAGGAGCCCGCGTACCCGGTATATCCCTACCCTCCACTCCTCCTCGGAGAAGGGGTCCTCGGGCTCGATGACGCCCTCGAGGGTGGCGTCGACGCCGTGGTCCTGGAGCACGTAGACCAGGTCCTCCACCCAGTCGTTGATCCCGCAGGTCTCGCAGAAGCTGCCCTCTATCCTCACCACCAGCTTCTCGCCGTCGAAGCTCACGATCCTAGCCACAGCCTCCGGGGCCCTGTACCTGTTATACTCCTCCACAGCCTCGCGGATCCTCCTGGCGAGGTCGAGGCTTACAGTCCCCCGCACCCCCCGTCCACCCCCAACCCCCGGGGGGCCGACCCGGCGGCGGCTTAAAGGGCCAGATACCACAGGCCCGCCGCGGGGTGCCCGGCGCTTGATGGGCTTCAGGCCGCGGGACCTTAGGAGGGCCATGCGCAGGATGGGCATGGAGGTTGAGGAGCTCGATGCCGTCGAGGTGGAGGTCAGGCTGGGGGACGGCTCCAAGCTACTGGTAGAGGAGCCCCAGGCGGTCATGCTAATAAAGGCCAGGGGGCAGCCCCCCATGCTCTACATAATCGGGGAGCCGAGGAGGGTCGAGGCCAGGGCCGAGGAGGGCGGGGGCCCCGAGATAAGCGAGGAGGACGTAGCCCTAGTGGCGGAGCAGGCGGGGGTGAGCCCCGAGGAGGCCAGGAGGGCGCTGGAGGAGGCTGGGGGCGACATAGCCGAGGCCATACTTAGGCTCACAGAGGGCAAGGCCTAGCGCCTACCGCCCTCCCGGGGCGGCCGCCCCGCCCGCCGCCGCGCGGAGGCTGGCGACGAGCTCCCCCACGCTCTTGGCGAGGCTGAGTATGAGAGGCACGCCCTCCAGCTTCGCCAGCTCTATGGCCAGGGGGTCCACCCTGCCCCGGGGCCCGTGTATGACGACCACGCTCGGCTTGACGGGGGACACCCTAACCGCCACCATTGGGCTCCTTCCAAGCTGCACTCCAGTGAACACCACCGCCCTGTCGACGGTGCCGCCTAGGAGGCTGTAGAACTGCACGCCCGACAGCGCCACAATGGCCCTTATGCTGTCCACCACCGTGTACCCGTACACCATCCTATCCACGGGGAACTCGGGCGCCAGCACGGTGCCCCTCACGGCCTCGGCGAGCTCCCCCAGGGTGAGGGGCCTCTCGAACTCCCTCATGTCAACGACGACCCCCGGGGGCACACCGAGGCCCCGCGCGAGCCTCTCGAGCCTGCCACCGCCAGCCCGGAGGTCCAGCTCCAGGAGAGCCCTCACGAACCTCTGGATGAACCGGGCCCCAGGCACCCTACGCCCCTTCTCGTAGTCGCTTATCACGCTAGTAGAGACACCCATAGCCCTGGCAAGCCTAGACTGCTGAACGCCAAAGTACTCCCTCCACTTCCTCAGGGCAGCCCCGGGGTCGCTCGACAGAACGATATCCCCGGCGATCCTCCTCGCAACATAGTACACCACATAGTCAGACCCAGCCTCACCCACAACCCCCGCAGAGCCCGACACGAGCAGACACCCAACCCGGCAGGCACAGCCACACCAAGCCCCCAGAGCCCGAGGGCCAATCTATAAATCCCCGCCCAGCCAGACCCCAACCACCCGGAGGGCCCGTCGTCTAGCCTGGCTAGGATGCGGGGTACGCCGGGCCCCGAGCGGGGCCAGCGCCCGACTCGGGACCCCGTGGTCCGGGGTTCAAATCCCCGCGGGCCCACCACTCCGACACCCTCCCGTCCTTCGCTAGCCCTTCTTAGTCTTGCTTATTTTCAACTGGTGCGCGCAATAGCATCCGCGGTATGGCATGGTTTTTATTGGGTTTTTCGTTTTTGGCTGTTGGGGGGTGGGTGGTGGGTTTTTGTGTTTTCTGCCGAACA
>JALSQL010000162.1 GCA_026985435.1 Acidilobaceae archaeon | reverse complement strand
CCACCCACCGCCGCGTAGCGGCAGGTAGACCGATGAGCCGATGCCCACTACTATCGGCCTACTGGGGTCCTTGCCGTGGAAGATATCGAGCGGCGACCAGTAGGTGGGCGCGTGCGGCTGGTAGGGCAGCTTCTGGGGGGCCTCGACGAACGCCTTGTATATGAAATGGGCGGCCTCGAGTATGTTCGTCTTACCGCTGGCGTTTGCGCCGACTAGCACCCTGACCCCAGGCTCCAATGGTATCCTCAGCCGCCTGATGCTCTTGAACCACTCTACGTAGAGTTCGCGCATGAGCACTCGCGGCACAACCCCTCTCCTTCTAGAGATGCTTGTTGGTGGCACTACCACTCCCAGCCCAGATCGTCCCCGCGCCTCCTAATGAACGCGAGGCCCCCTCCGGGAGGCCAGCTTGGCCGCGGCCAGCGATGCGGGGGCCAGGGCTGCCAGGGCGTGTAGCGGGGTGGGGCTGGCCGAGCAGACGACAACCCCCAGCGACGCCGCCAGCAGCGAGAGGCCCGACAGGGAGGCCGCCCTCGAGGGGCGCGCCTCAAGCGCCGCGAGGGCCAGCGTGGCCTCCGAGTAGCCTAGGGGCAGGCCCACAGCGGCGAAGGCCCAGGGTCCGCCGAGGGCGCTGGCCGCGAGAGCCGCTGAGGCGCCAGCTGCGAGGGTCGCCCAGAGGCGCCCCAGGCCCGCGGCTGCCAGAGTGCCGAGGGCGTAGAGGCCCGTGTGGGCCGCCAGCACGGCGAGCCTGCTGGTGTGGGCGAGGCCGGCCAGCTGGGGTGTCAGCTGGAACCGCGCCCCAGCAGCCAAGCCCAGCCCCGCGAGGGAGGCCGCCGCCAGGAGGCCCGTCGAGACGCGGCGTGGCGGCGCGCCCGAGAGCGCGCGAGCCAGATCGTCGAGCAGCCTGGAGAGCTCCTCGAGCCTCCTCTGGGGGACCGGGGCCAGGCGGGGGGCGCCCGCGGCATAGACCAGAGGCACCCCGGCCAGGGCCGCGAGGAGGGCAGCCTCGGGGGCGCCAGCCGCCAGCATCGCCGCCAGCGCCAGCCCCCTCGCGGCGGCCGCCGACGCCTTGAAGACGGCCACCAGCCCGCGCCACTGCCACGCGGGGGCCGAGTCCAGGAGGCCCCCCAGGAGGGCGGCGCCCGCGAGGCCCACGGAGAGCGCCATCACGGGGTAGGCCCACGCCAGGGGGGCCGGGCTGCTCGTGGCGAGCCACGCCAGGAAACCCGCCGCCGGGAGCGGGGCTAGCAGGAGGCCAGCACGCCTCGGCGCCCGTGTGAGGGCCAGCATGCCCAGCCCGCCAGCCGCCAGGCCCGCCATGCCGAGCAGCCCGGCCGACAGCCTGCCCTCCAGGCCGAGCAGGCCCACAGCCACCGCGAAGGCAGCGGCCTCGGCGTAGGCCCACGCCGCCATGTAGACGCCTAGGAGCGCCCCCGCCCTGGCAGCCCCCAAGAGTCGACCCCACGGCTCGACGGTGGCCCCCCGAGGGTTATGGGGGGCGGAGCCTGCTGGTGGAGGGGGCGGGTCGGTGGGGGTGAGCAAACCCCGCCGCGCTCATCCCCCCGCGCCGCCTAGGGGTCACGCCTGGGACAGCAGCTCGCCACACCCGCCCCCGCATCTAGGGGCACGACCCGCCCGGGCCTCATAACCGCTTGGCCGCCGGGGGCCGCTGGCGCGGGGGAGCCTGGAGGATTGTAGATTGCAGGGAGGGAAGGATAGAGAGAAGGATGGAAATGGAGGGAGGCCCCCTGGGGCCCGCGTGGCCTGCGGGGGCTCCGCTACCTCCTGAGGGCCAGGGCGGCCGCCGCTATTATGATTATTATGATTACAACAGCGGCGGCTATGAGGGCTGTGTTGCCGCCCTTGCCCTGGGTTGTAGTCGTCGTGGCGGCCTGGCCTCCGGCGCCGCCTGTTGGAGTGGTGGTCTGGGCCTGGCTTGTGGTGGTTCCGGCGGGCTGCGTGCTGGTCGCTGTGCTCGTCGCCGTCTGGGTTGGGGTGGTGGTTGTTGTGGTTATCTCCAGGGGCTTGCCGCCGTTGGCTATCCACCACTTGAACCAGGAGATCATGTTGCTGACGAAGCGGGGGCCGTCGAGGCTCACGTTGTAGTACTCCCAGCTCCAGGTGGGCTCATAGTCCCCGTAGGGGCTCTCGCCGCTGGCGACTATTATGTCGTCACCCAGAACCTCGGCCGCCAACATTACGAAGGTGCGGTTCTTGTCTACCGTGGGGTCGTAGCAGGTTAGGGGCGGCGCGTTGTTGTCGGCTATGTAGGCGGTGTCGTAGGTCCAGACTATCCTAATCATGTTGGGCAGCTCCTCCTTCGCCAGGTCGTGGCAGTTGCCCTGGTCGTCGACCCATATCACAACGCCGGGGCCATGGTAGAGGACAGGCTTCGTTATGCCCTCCTTTATCACGCTGGTGTTATACTCCGGCTTGTCGTCGGGATTCACGACGCCGAGCACCCTGTAGAACCTCTGGGCGTTGTGCACGTTGTCGTAGACCGAGCCCGTCTCGAGGCGCAGGTGGGAGCCCACCGCCTCGAGGAGGGTGTTCACTATCTCCTGCACCTGCGGGCCCGAGCCGTAGTCGCTATCGCCAGCTATCCAGAGCACGTGGGGGCCGCTGTCGAGCCAGTCTATCAGGGCCTGGATCTCGTCGGAGGACAGGCTGGCTGTCGGCTGGCCCAGTATGACCACGTCAACGTTCCCCAGAACCTCGGGCGTCAGTGTGGCGTTCTTCAGCAGGACGAAGACCGCTATATCGCTGAGGTTGCCGACGATATAGTTGACGTACTTGTCGCTCTCGCCGTGGGACAGGTCTAGGAGCACGACGATCTTACCGTCGCTCGTCATCGCGGCAGCCGTGGGTGCCCACGCGGCGGATGCCACAGCCAGCAGGACGGCAGCGGCCACAGTAGCCACGGCAGCACCCCTGAGCCACCGGTAGGAGGCGCCCACACGCCTTCACCGGGCGGCCCCGCGGGCCTGCGGGTTTATAGTGTTGCCAGCCCCGGGCCACCACCGTATAAACCCCGCCCCCCACCCGCTCCATCGGAGGTGCCGGGCTCGGTGCAGAGGGGAGCACTGGCCGCGCTAGCCATTATTATCATAATAGTTGTGGGGGCTGCCGCTGCCCTGCTGGCTGGCAGGGGAGGCGGTGCCCAGTCGACTACCAGTCCCACGGCAACGACAGGCGCTGGGGGCCAGGCTACGTCGGCGGCTGGCGGCTCAAGCGAGTACCCCTGGCTCGACGAGCTGGTTAAGCTCGCCAAGCAGAGGGGTGCCGTGTATGATAGTGTGGAGCTCACGATCATAACTAGGCACGACGCGGCCATACAGAAGCACACCAAAGAGCTCTTCCTCAACAGCCCCGTGGCTAAGGCGCTCAACATAACAGGCCTGAACTTCGTCCAGCTGGGCCCCGACCTCTGGCTGACCTACCTGCAGAGGGCCAAGCAGAGGGGTATAAGCTACGATGTGGCATGGGGCGGGGGCCCGACGATTTTCAACGTGCTCGACGAGAACGGGTTCCTCATGCCGCTGGACAATAGCACCCACCCCGAGTTCAACGCCGTGCTGTACGAGGTGGCGAAGCTGCCCAAGCGGTACGGCGGCGCCCCCACATACAAGGTGGGCGGCGACGGCTTCATACACTGGGTTGGGGCCGCGGTCGCGAGCTTCGGGTTCACGGTGAACAAGCAGGTGGCCCAGGAGCTCAGCCTGCCCATACCCAAGACGTGGGAGGACCTCGCCAGCCCCACCTACGCCATGTACCTCCCCGACAAGCCGGTCATAGGCGGGGCCGACCCGACTAAGAGCACCAGCAACACTAGGATGTACGAGATCATACTCCAGGCCTACGGCTGGGAGAAGGGCTGGGAGATCATAACGAGGTTCGCTGGCAACGCTAAGATATTCGACGCAAGCGACGCTGTCAGGGACGCCGTCATACGTGGCGACATACTCGCCGGCCTCACCATAGACTTCTACGGGTACACTGCGATGCACCAGAACCCCAACACCGAGTACATAATACCCAAGGGCCTCACCATAGTCAACGCTGACCCGATAGCCGTGCTGTCAACCACAAAGTACCCCATAAGGGCTGCCGCCTTCATGGCGTGGGTGCTCAGCGAGTACGGCGGCCAGCAGGTGTGGCTCTTCGACGACGTCAACAGGCTGCCCATAAACCCGAAGGTCTTCGACACGCCGAGGGGCCAGCAGAGGGGCGACCTCCACGACGTCTGGGTTAAGGTTGAGAACACCAGCGGGATCAACTTCAGCGACGCCCGCGCCGAGAGCTGGGAGTTCGCGATGCAGCAGTACTTCCTGGCGACCCTGGTCAACCTCCACGAGGAGCTCCAGTCCACCTGGGCAGCCCTAGCCCAGGCGTACCTCGACGGCAAGATCACGGAGGCGCAGTTCGAGCAGCTCGCCGCGGAGCTGGGCAAGCCCCTAACCTTCACGGACCCCGAGACCCACCAGAACGTGACGTTCACGGAGGACTACGCGAAGCAGATCAACGACAAGCTCCGCAACGGGCCGGTGCTGAACGCCTATCTCAACGCGTGGGAGGCCGCAGCCCGGCAGAGGTACCAGCAGGTCTACCAGGAGCTACAGCAGCTCATCGGAGGATAGCCCCCGGGCAGCCCCGAGTCCACCCCTCTTTTTAAACACCCAAACCCCCCGGCCCCCCGACGGGGACCGCGGGGTACCTGGTGATGGCAACCCACCGCCTCGCCGGCAGGAAGCTCCGCCTCTCCCACCTACTCCTAGCGGGCGCCCTGACTGCTGCGGCCTACCTAGCCCTACTCTCCAATAGCGGCAGGCCCGGGCTGGCTGCGGCCCTGGCGGCATCGGCTGCGGTGGGGATAGCGGGCTACGCGCTGGGGCTCGACCGCTACAGGCTGAGGTTCTCGATGAGCCTAGGGTTCCTCTCCATCTACGGCGGGCTCTACGTGGCGCTGGCCCTCATACTGGGCCTCTCGGGGGCGCCCGGCGCCCTGGCGGTGCTCCTCACCCCGGTCATAGCGGCGGTCGCGGCGGCCAGGCTAACATCACGGGGGGGCGGGGAGTCGGGGGTTGGTGTGGGTGATAGGCTCATACTCGGCTTCGCCGGGTTCTCGGCCTCGTACCTCTCGGTGTTCCTCGTTGTGCCGCTGGGTCTGCTGCTCGTGTACTCCTTCTACACGCCGCACGGCCTGGGGCTGGACTGGTTTAGGGACATACTCACGAGCCCCGTCTACGTGAACCCCCGGGGGGTGCCGGGGGACCGGGCGGTCGCCGTGTACCATAGGGTCGGCCTCGTTGTCGTAGACGGTAAGAGCTACGGGGCCGTCCTCAACTCACTCATAAACTCGACGATCGTGACGGCCGCCGCGACCCTCCTCGGCACCCTCGTGGCAGCGGTCATGGCCCGCTACGACTTCCCGGGTAAGAACGCGTTCAGGATACTAGTCCTCATCCCCATGCTCGTCACGCCCTTCATCAACGCCTACGCCATAAAGACCCTCCTCGGCCCCAGCGGGCTCCTCGCAATAGTGAGCCAGAAGCTGACGGGCTACAAGGTGGAGATAACGGGCCTCGCGGGCGTCACGGTGGCGCAGATAATGGCGTTCTA
Source organism: Acidilobaceae archaeon (assembly GCA_026985435.1). Taxonomy (GTDB): domain Archaea; phylum Thermoproteota; class Thermoprotei_A; order Sulfolobales; family Acidilobaceae; genus Calypsonella. Next base: position 501 of record JALSQL010000162.1, on the reverse strand, counting down.
CCCGATAGTCTACCTGAACGCCTACGCCAGCTTCCTGAACGTCGACCCCAGCATGGAGGAGCAGGCCGAGAACCTGGGCGCCAGGGGCCTGAGGATGTTCTTCAACGTGACCCTGCCCCTGGCGCTGCCCGGCATAATGGCTGGCTCAACGCTGGTCTTCATATACAGCCTCGAGGACCTGGGGGCCCCGATAGTCTTCCAGCAGTGGAACATGATAAGCCCGAAGATCTACCACCTCCTCCTAACCCAGTACGGCGGCGTGATGCCCGAGATAGCGGCGCTCGGCGTGATACTCCTGGGGATAGCCGCGACGGGCTTCCTGGCGGCGAAGAGCTTCGTGGGCCTGCGCCAGTACGCTATGACGAGGCAGAGGATAGGCGAGAGGAAGCCGAGGAGGCTGGGCTGGAGGGGGCTGCTGGCGGTCTACCTGGGCATGCTGCCCCTGGTGTTGCTCACCGCCTACCCGCAGATAGCGGTGGCACTCATAGCCTTCAGGGTGAT
>JALSQL010000161.1 GCA_026985435.1 Acidilobaceae archaeon | reverse complement strand
TTACATCGCCGGCCTCCAGGTAGAGGGGGCGGGTAATACTATTTCAACCACAGCCCCGCCGGGCGGCGGGCCGGTTTTAGGCCCCCCGCGGGGCCCCGCCGGGGGGTGGCCCTGCGGCGTGGAGGGTGGTGGGAGGCTCCTGGTAGTCGTCGGCATGCCGGCCTCGGGGAAGAGCACCGCGGCCAGGATCCTGGGGGAGCTCCTCGGCTGCCCCGTCGTCTCCATGGGGGACGCCGTGAGGCGGGAGACCGCCAGGCGCGGCCTGCCCCTGACGCCGGAGAACGTCGAGAGGGTCGCGGCGAGCCTGAGGGCCTCCATGGGCAGGGCCGCGGTGGCGCTCCTCGTGGCGGAGGAGGCGGCCCGCCTGATGGGGGGCTCCGGGTGCGTTATAGTGGAGGGGGCGAGGAGCCCGGAGGAGCTGCCGGTGCTCGCCAGGCTGGGCAGGGTGTGCCTGGTGGCCGTCCACGCCTCCCCTAGGAGGAGGCTGGAGAGGCTCTCCTCGAGGGGGAGGCCCGGCGAGTCGGGCTGGGATGCCCTGAGGCTCCGGGATAGGGCTAACCTCGAGTTCGGCGTGGGTGAGCTTATAGCCCTCGCCGACTTCATGGTCGTTAACGAGTGGGGGCTCGAGGAGCTCCGGGGGCAGCTCCGCAGGGTCGCGGAGGAGCTGAGGCATGGCGCGTGGGAGGGTTGTAGTGGAGGTGGAGGTCCGCCCGACCGAGTCGCTTGAGAAGGTGCTGGCGGCAGTCCGCTCCGTCCTGGACATCGAGGAGTACAGGCTAGAGGAGGCCGGCCCCTCGAGGGTGCTGGTGGCGACCGCCAGCCTCCGGGGGCTAGCCAGGCTGCACAGGCTCCTCCGGGAGCAGAGGATACTGGACGCGGCGAGGAGCGTGCTCCGCAGGGGGAGGAGTGGCGGTAGGATAGTCTTCTACCTCCACAAGCAGGCGGCCACCGTGGGTAAGATAAGCTTCGTGGGGGGCGACCAGGAGAGCCCCATGGGGGCCATCAGGGTTACGATAGAGCACCCGGACCCCGACAGGGTGATAGACTGGCTCGCCCCGCCCACGGCGATGGGGAGGCCCCTCTGGGAGCACGAGCCCCCCTGGGAGTAGCCGCGGGCCCTGGAGGGGGAGCGGCTTGGCGTCGCCGAGCGCCCAGTGGAGGCTCGACCTGGCGCCGGTGCTGGCGGAGGCCCTCGGGGTCCCCCGGGAGAGGGCTGAGAGGCTCCTGGAGGGGAGGAGCACGAGGGTGGTCAGGTATAGGGGGCTGACCTACATCGTGGTGAGGAGGGACGTGGCTGGCCACTACGAGGGCACCAGCGTTGTCGTGACGCCCAGCGGCGGGGTCAGGGTTGTCGAGGGGTACCCCCACATTAGGAGGGTCCTACTCCTCGGCAGGGCGGTGCCGAGGCACTTCATAGACGAGGTTGTCGTCGAGGAGAAGATGGACGGCCACAACGTGAGGGCGGCCAGGATCGAGGGCGAGATCTACGCCTTCACAAGGGGCGGCTACATATGCCCCTACACCACCGCCAGGCTGAGGAGGGCCTACGGCAGGGCCCTCGAGAGGGTATTCGACGAGCTGGGCGACGAGGCCGTCGTCGCGGGCGAGGTTGTGGGGCTGGAGAACCCCTACACCCGCTACTACTACCCCGAGGCCCCCGAGTGGGACTTCTTCGTCTTCGACATATTCCGCCGGGGCCTGGAGCCGCTGCCGGTCAGGGAGAGGAGGAGGCTCGCCGGCGAGGCCGGCCTTAGGAACGTGAAGCAGCTGGGGGTCTTCCTAAAGGACGACTGGAGGGAGATACTCGAGGCCGTGAGGGGGCTCGAGGAGCTGGGGAGGGAGGGCGTCGTGCTCAAGGACCCCGAGTACAGGGTGGAGCCCCTCAAGTACACGACCAGCTACATAAACGTGAGGGACATAGAGGAGGGCATGAGGTACCCCTTCGACGAGGGCCACACCTTCATATTCCCGAGGGTCCTGAGGCAGATATTCAAGGCGATAGAGGAGGAGTGGGACGAGGAGCGCCTAGCCCAGGAGGCGGAGAGGCTGGGGAGGGCGCTCCTAGAGCCGGCGATAGAGTCGGCCAGGAGGGCCGCGGTGGGT
>JALSQL010000160.1 GCA_026985435.1 Acidilobaceae archaeon | reverse complement strand
AGTTCACGCTCACCTTCGCCAGCCTCGAGGAGATGGAGGAGTACACCTCCTACGCCGCCATGCTGGGCGTGCCAGTCACGGTGCTACAGGTCTACCGGGAGGACGGCCTGGTTAGGGCAGTCTTCCTCAAGCACAAGAGGAGCGGGGACGAGCTAAAGAAAATACTGAGGACCGGCCTCTCCCCCCTGGACTAGCCCGCCCCTACCTCCTGGAGAGGAGGAGAGCCGCCGCGGCCACTACCACCACAGCCACTACCACGGCTGCGAGGCTGGCAGCGCTCAGGCCGCCGCCCGACGGTGTTGTAGAGCTGCCCCCGCTGGCGGTGGCCGTGGGGGCGGCTGCCTGCTGGCTTGTGGCCTGCTGGCCCGTGGCGGCTGTGGAGCTCGTGGAGGCCTGCTGGGTGGTGGTGGCCGCCGTGGTGCTCGTGCTTGTTGTGGCCGTGCGGGAGCCGTAGAGGCTCACGGTCAGGTTGTACTCCGCCGAGTGGCCAGCGTAGTCCTCGGCGTGGACTATTAGGGTCACGGTGGAGGCCTCTGTGGGTGTGGGGCCCACCTTCACCTGGGCGTCCCCGGGCACGCTCTCCAGGGGTGTGACGAGGGTTACGGGCACCTCGGCGCCGTTGTCGGCCACCGCCCTGACCGTGAAGTTCCTCACGCCGGTGACGTCGTCGTCGAACTTGATGTAGGCCCTGAACGCCTTGCCAGCGGTCGGGTGGCGCGGTATGAGTATGCCGAGCCTAGCCGTTGGGGGCTGCGTGTCGGGGGCCTCGGCTAGTATGAGCTGGAAGCTGCTGTCCTGTGGGAGGCTCACGTTTAGGGCTACCAGAGTGTAGGAGCCCGCTGGCAGGGTGGCGTTGGCTATGTCGAGCACCTCCACCTGGGCGCCGCCGGCCTCGCTGGCGTTCAGGTAGCTGGCCACCCCGGCTTGGGGTAGCGCTAGCAGGATCACCCTGGGGGGTATGGGGTAGGCGTACCTGTTCGTTATGTTGAGCACGTAGGCGTGGGGGCCGGGGTAGAGGAAGGCGTGGATGAACCCGTAGTTGCTCGGGGCCCTCGCCGGGTTGGGGTCTACGGGGATGGAGTTGTAGACCCTGCTCCTGCTACCGTTCTCGAAGCCTATGAAGCTGGGGGGCGCGTAGGGGAACTCGACGGTGCCGTTCCTGTAGACAAGCACGGCCTGGATGCCGTTGTAGTTGGGCCTGGCCATGCTGTGGCCCGAGGTTGTCGTGGTTATGAAGTAGTGGGGCCCGGAGCCCGGGGGCTGGTAGAGGACGTACTGGTCCCTGTGGATGTGGCCCGAGAGGACGAAGGTCACATTATAGTCTACCACGATCTGGAGGAGCCTCTGGAGCTCCCCGCCCTCGAGTGCCTTGCCGCCCCAGTAGTAGCTCAGGGGGCTGCCCCTATCCTCCTTGGGGTTCCTGAAGGGGTAGCTGGGGGGCAGGTGCACCTCGCCCTGCCAGTAGAAGACCGGGTGGTGGAATAGTATGAGCTTCACAGTAGCGTTGGGGTGGCCCTCCAGGCACTGCTCCACAGCGTCCAGCTGGCTGTCGGTGAGGTAGCCAACCTCGTCCGTGTAGCCGCCGGTAGCCACCAGCCAGGGGAGGCCCTGCCAGCAGAAGGTGCTCATGTTGCCGTAGAGCCTGAGGAAGTTGTCTATCGGGTGGTCGTGGTTGCCGGGGACAAGCACCATGGGGACTGTGAAGGCGAAGGTGTACCTGTACGCCATGGCCTGCGCGTACTCGCTCGCGGCGGCGGTGTCGGCCTCGTCGCCCGTGTTGAAGATGAGGTCGGCGCCGAGGAGCTGGGCGAGCAGGTAGGATGTGAGCTTGTAGCTAGCATCGCCAGCGCCGAAGTGGAGGTCACTCATGTGGATGAACAGCAGCCTGTCCATGTCGGGGCTGTGGACCCACAGGCCCCTCGGCACCGGGACCACAGAGCCGTCGGAGAGCGTGACGTTCAGGTCGTAGACCCCGGTGCTCGCGTTCTCCGGGACGTGGACCAGGTACTCGTAGCCTCCCCCGAGGGGCTCCAGGGTGAGGGGGAGCCTCTCGACGACAATACCCTCGCCGGGCCGGTAGAAGGCGCCCACAGCCTCGACCCCCGCCACCTCGGCGGTCGCCACGAGCCTGAAGGAGCCGCCCGGCGTCGTCGACGCTGGGAGGGCGGGGTTGGGGTACGCCACCAGCCCCGGGTTGCTGGGGGGCTGCCGGTATGGCGGCAGGGCCAGCGCGGCGGTTGAGGCGGCGACCGCGAGGAGGAGGGCCGTGAGGGCCGCCACTCGCAGGGTAGGCCTCATCGCCTCCGGAACACCCCGCGGCCCCCCGGGGTTGGCGGGGTTAAAACGGCCGGGGGGCTAGTCGGGCTCCTCGTGGGGGGCCCTCGGGGGCGGGAGTATCCGCACCAGGTCGCGCCTTATGTAGAGCCTGTAGGAGGCCCCGGGGCTCAGGGCCTCCTCGGGGTCTAGGAAGGCTAGTATCCTGCCCCCCGTGCCGAGGCGGAACCTCGCCTCTATCCTGTCGCCCCTGAACACGGCCGTCTCGAGCATGGCGTCCAGCACCGCCTCCCCCGCCCCGGAGCCGCGGAGCCTCACGAACTCCGGCCGTATGAGCACGTAGACCCTGCCCCGGAGGCCCCTCTCCAGCGGGACGCCCTCGAGCGTCACGCCCAGCTCGGGCACCTCAACCCTGAGGTAGCCAGCCTCGCCCTCCCCCGCCACCGTGGCCTCGTAGAGGTTGCTTCTCCCGATGAAGGCTGCCACGAAGAGGTTGGCCGGGTTGAAGTAGACCTCCCTGGGTGAGCCGACCTGGAGGAGTCGCCCCCTGTTGAGAACCGCCACCCTGTCGGCCATAGTCATGGCTTCGACCTGGTCGTGGGTAACGTATATCGTTGTTATGTTGAGCTTCCTCTGCAGCTCCCTCAGCTCCTCCCTCATCCTAACCCTGAGCTTGGCGTCCAGGTTGCTTAGGGGCTCGTCTAGGAGGAGCACCCTGGGCTCGACTACGAGCGCCCTCGCGAGCGCAACCCTCTGCTGCTGGCCCCCGCTGAGCTGGTGGGGGTAGCGGTCCTCTAGGCCCTCCAGCCTCACGAGCTCGAGGGCCCACTTGACCCTCCTCCTTATCTCGTCCCAGGGGTACTTCCGTATCTTCAGGCCGAACGCTATGTTGTCGAACACTGTCATGTGTGGCCAGAGCGCGTAGTTCTGGAAGACCATGGCGGTCTCGCGCTCGTACGGCTTCTTCTCGGTGACGTCCTCGCCGTCGAAGTATACCCTCCCCTCGTCGGGCGCCTCGAAGCCGGCTATTATCCTCATGGTGGTAGTCTTGCCGCTCCCGCTGGGGCCTAGTATGACGAAGAACTCCCCCGGCTCCACCTGGAACGTGACGTGGTCGACGGCCGTGAGGCCGCCGAACCTCTTGGTCACACCCTCCAGCCTCACCCTGGTCGCCACCGCTGCACACCCCCACCTGGGGCTCGCGGGGCTAGACTCCTATGAAGCTGAACCTCTGCTTCAGGGCGAGGCTCACCCCCGCTATCACAGCAAGCTGTATCGCCATCAGGAGAACCCCCATGGAGGCGACTATCGGTATGTTGCCGGCGCTGCCGCCGACGAACTGGTTGAGCATGTACGCGGTCATGGGGGCGTAGTTCTGGTTTATGTTGCCCAGGGTCACGCTCACGCTGACCTCTGTGGCGCAGTATATGAAGCTAACCATGGCGCCCGCGAGGAGGCTCAGGCCGACCAGGGGGAGCACTATGGAGACGAGCACCCTAGCCCTCGACGCCCCCAGGTTCATGGCGGCCTCCTCGAGGCTCACGCTGAGCTGCTGCAGGCCGGCGTAGGCTGCCCTCGCGGCGAAGGGCAGCTTCCTCACCGAGAACGCTATTATGATCGGGATCGCCGCGACGAAGCTCACGGCGTTCGTGGGGTCGAGCCAGTCGGCCCCCACCTTCTCCGCTATCCACCCGAAGAGCAGGAAGTAGCCCACCGCTACCACGAGGCCCGGCACGGCGAGGGGCAGCGTCGCCACCGCGTCGAGCACCTGGAGCACCCTCCTCCTGCCCCG
>JALSQL010000159.1 GCA_026985435.1 Acidilobaceae archaeon | reverse complement strand
CCTCAGTGGCGGCACGAGCGCCGCCAGCGACTCCGCGCTGGCGGGCACCCGGGGGAGGAGCCTCTCGAGCACCCCCGGCCACCTGCCCAGGAGCGTGGAGAGCCTCATGGCGGCCTCACCCGCGCTCAGCCGCCCCCACACGAGCCCCTCAACCAGCTCCCAGACCTCCCCCAGGCTGCCCGGGGAGGAGGCCTCCATCAGCGCCAGCACCCTCACAGCGTTCATGTGGACGCCGGAGCCGCCCAGCCCGCCGGCTATGTAGACGTGTAGCCTGTGCGCCCTCGGCGCGAAGAGGTGCGGCCTCCCGAGCCAGTCCAGCGCCCCCAGGGGGCAGGGCGGCTCGCCGGGCCTCCTGAGCTCGCGGAGGGGGCCGAGCGTGTGCCGCACCTCAACCCTGAACCTGACGCCCCTGTAGCGGTAGACCTCCACGGAGAGGGGGCGCCTGGGCGGGATCGCCCGCCAGAGGCTCCTGACCTGCGACTGGTTGTAGCCGAGCCAGCCCAGCAGCCGGGCCGTGGCCGCTGGGGGGTCGCCGCAGAGGAGCCGTAGCCTGGCGCAGCACCTGGCCGCCTCCAGCGCCGCCCTGGCGATCATCTCGGCGTGCAGCCTTGTGGGCCTCGCCACGCTCCCGGGCACCAGCCGGGCCCGCGGGCCCCGGGGCTATATAGCCCACAACGGTGGGCGCGCCCCGCGGCTAGTCCTCGGGCACCAGCTCCACCGTGTCCCCGGGCCTCACCTGGAGGGCCCTCGCGGCGCTGCCGAGGTTGACTGCGACCTCGAGGTACCCGAAGCTGTTGACATACACCACCCCACCGCCGGGGGGCGCGTCCGAGAAGGTCGAGCCCACCACCGCCTCAAGCCTGCGCCCGGCCCGCGTCTCTACCGTGAGCCTACCCCCGGCGGGGGGCCTGCGGGTGCTGAGGGCCACGTTCCCGAACTTGTCGACGTACACCACCCTAACCTCCAGCCCCCGCCGGGTCTCCCGGGCCCACTCAAGCTCAAGCCTGGCGAGCCCCTCGGGGTCCACCTCCACCCCCAGCCTCCCGGGCTCCACGCCGAGGGCGGCTAGGGCCGCCGCTGGGAGGAAGACGTCGCGGCCGTGGAAGGTGCTGGAGAGCCTCCACCCTCCCCGGGGCCCGGGGCACCTCATGGCCCTCGCCGCCTCCCCGAGCACCCTGGCCGGGTCGAGGGCGTAGGCCGCCCTGACGCCGTCGGCCACGGCGGCGGGGTAGGCGACGCCGTTGTCGGGGGCCGCTATGTGGTAGTGCCTCGTCTCCACCAGCACCGCCCGCCGGGGGGAGCCGACCCCGGGGTCCACCACCGCCGCGGCCCCCGAGCCGCTGGGCAGCCAGGGGAGCGTGTTCTCGAGGACGTACGCTGCGGGTAGGGGGCTGAAGCTGGGCACAGCGTGGTCGAGGTCTACCGGCTCTACGCCCAGGCACCTGGCCAGCGCCCTGAGCACCCCCGAGTAGACGCCCCACCCGAAGTCCGTCAGCAGACCCACCAGCGCGGAGCCCCGGCTGGCCATGCGCCCCTGCACCCCACTGCCTCGGAGGGCTGGTGTGGGGGCCATCGAGTCCCCCGCCCACCGGCCCCGCCCGCGCGGGCTGCCTCGCGGGGGCGTCGCGGCGGCCCCCGCGGTGCGTGCACGTGTGTGTGGGGGTGTTTTAGCGTGGCGTTGGGGGGCTACGTTTATCTTGCTCCCACTAGAATACCAACTGGAGACTTATCCTGTTAATCCGGGGCTTTAACATTTATATAGTCATGTGAGAATAGGTAGCCCTGGAGCGTGACCGGCTGTGAGCGTCGCGCACGACCCGTATGAGGAGGCTAAGAAGCAGCTGCGTCAGAGCATAGAGATCCTGGGCCTCAGCGAGGAGGTTTACGAGGTTCTCGCCTACCCCGAGAGGCTTATCAGGGTCAGGCTCCCCGTGAGGATGGACGACGGCACCGTCAAGGTGTTCCTCGCCTGGAGGAGCCAGCACAACAGCGCCCTCGGCCCCTACAAGGGCGGCATAAGGTACCACCCCCAGGTCACCGAGAACGAGGTGATAGCGCTCAGCATGTGGATGACCTGGAAGAACAGCCTCGCAGGCCTGCCCTACGGCGGCGGCAAGGGCGGCATTAAGGTTGACCCGAAGAAGCTGAGCCCCAGCGAGCTGGAGAGGCTTAGCAGGGCCTACTTCGCCGCGATAGCCGACGTTGTCGGGATCGACCAGGACATACCCGCCCCCGACGTGTACACCAACCCCCAGACGATGGCCTGGTACTTCGACGAGTACAGCAGGATCAAGCGGGGCCAGTACTTCGGCGTCGTGACCGGCAAGCCCCTGGAGCTGGGCGGCCTCCACACGAGGGTGATCAGCACCGGCTACGGCACCGCCGTGGCGGCTAGGGAGGCCGCGAAGAAGGTGTTCGGCGGCGTTGAGGGCAGGACAGTGGCCGTGCAGGGCTTCGGCAACGCCGGCTACTACGCCGCCAAGTTCCTCGCCGAGATGGGCGCCATAGTTGTTGCCGTGAGCGACAGCAAGGGCGGCATCTACAACAGCAAGGGCCTCAACATCGAGGAGGTGAAGAAGGTCAAGGACGAGACCGGCAGCGTGATCAACTACGCTAACATCGAGAGGAAGATAACCAACGAGGAGCTGCTAGAGCTTGACGTAGACATACTCGTCCCCGCCGCCATCGAGAACGTGATAACCGAGGCCAACGCCGACAAGATAAAGGCGAAGGTGATATCCGAGGCGGCCAACGGGCCCACCACCCCCGCGGCCGAGGAGGTCCTAACCAAGAAGGGCATAGTAGTGGTGCCCGACATACTGGCCAACGCTGGCGGCGTCATAGTGAGCCACATAGAGTGGGTCAACAACAGGATGGGCGGCTGGATAAAGGAGGAGGAGGCCAAGGCCAGGCTCGAGGAGAAGATGGTCAACAACTTCCACGCGGTCTGGGACTTCTGGCAGAAGAGGCTGGACACCAGCAAGTACAACATGAGGGCCGCGGCCTACGCCATAGCAGTCGAGAGGGTCTACAGGGCCATGAAGCTGAGGGGCTGGATCTAGCCCCTCCCCCTCTTTCCCCCAGCACCCCCGAGACCCGGGCGGCTGAACCCTTAACCCCCAGGCTCCGCCTCTTTCTCCCCCGGCCCGGCGGCCCCCCGCTCCCGGGCGAGTCGGCCCCCCGGGGCCGTGCCGTGAGCCCGAGGGTTCCCCGCCGGGCCGGAGGGCCACCTTATATACCCGGCCCGGGGGGCTCCCTGGGCCGGTGTGAGGGTATGGCGGCCCCGTACCAGGCTAACGCGGTCCTCGTGGGTCGCAAGAATACTATGAACTATGTCCTGGCTGCTATCCGCCTCTTCACCGAGGGGGCGAGCGAGGTCGTGATAAGGGCTCGGGGCAAGAACGTCTGCAAGGCCGTCGACGCCGCCGAGAGGGTCAAGTCGACCCTGAGGGACGTCGAGATACGGGACGTGAGGATCTATAGTGAGGAGGTCGAGGGCGAGGACGGCAAGAAGAGGAGGGTCTCCGCCATCGAGATAGTCCTCGCCCGCAAGCAGGGGTAGCCCCCCTCCCACGGCCGGGGGCTGGCCCGGGGTGGCCCGGGCAAGGTCCGCCATCGTGACTGGCGCCTCCCGCGGGGTAGGCTTCTACATAGCCTCGGGCCTCGCGAGGAGGGGCTACAGGCTGCTCCTCATGGCCCGCCGCAGGGGGCCCCTCGAGGAGGCGGCGAGGCGCCTCGAGGCCATGGGTGCAGCGGAGGCGGTGGCGTGGCCGGGCGACCTCAGGGTTGAGGGCCACGTTAGGGGGGCCGTGGAGGAGGCTGTTAGGAGGTTCGGCGGGGTCGACGCTGTGGTTATGAGCTACGGTAACCCCTCCTGCGAGCCCTGCCTCCTTCACGAGGCGCGGTGGAGCGACTGGGTGGAGGCGGCAGAGCTGTACCTGGCGTCGACCGCCGCGATGCTGAAGGCGCTAGTGGAGCTGAACCCGGGGAAGGCCAGCGTGCTGCTCGTGTCGAGCGCCACCTACCTCGAGCCCATGCCGCCGCTCGTGGTGGCCGACACGGTGAGGGCGGGGCTGGTAAAGCTCGCCCGCCTAGCCAGCAGGGGGTACCCCTCGAGGCTCAGGGTTAACGTGCTCCTCCTGGGGAGCTACGACACCCCCGGGGCGCGGGAGACCATAGCACGCCTCGCATCGAGGAGGGGTGCAGACCCGGGGGAGCTTTGGGAGAGGGAGGTGGTGGCCAGGAGCCCCCTCCGCTCCACGGGCGACCCGGAGGGCCTCGGGGAGCTCGCGGCGTGCCTGCTCGAGTCGACCGAGTACCTGGCCGGCGCCGCCATCCTGGTGGACGGCCTCATGACGCCGTGCTCGCAGTAGCCGCCCCTCCCCCGGCGGGGGCCTCCAGGGGCTCCCCGCGGAGGTCGTAGAAGGTGGCGCTGGTGACCCTCACCGCCACCCACCTGCCCAGCAGGCTGGGGCGCCAGGGTATCACGACGGGGTAGTAGTTGTCCAGCCTCGCCACCCCGCTGCCGGGCCTGTAGGCCCTGCCGGCCACGAGCGCCCTCTGGGTGGTGCCCACGTAGCGGCTGTGCCTCCTCAGGCCGACCTCCTCCACCACCCTCATGAGCCTCGTGCTCCTCTCCTTCTTCACGCTGTCGGGCAGCTGGGGCATGGCGGCGCTCCTTGTGTGGGGGCGCAGCGTGTACTGGGCCACGTGGACCCTGTCGAACTCCAGGCGCCTCACGAGCTCCAGGGTGGCCTCGAAGTCCTCCTCCCCCTCGCCGGGGTGGCCCACTATTATGTCGGTGGCGAGCATCGAGTCGGGGTAGCGGCTCCTAACCCTCGAGGCCAGCCACACGTAGTCCGACACCGTGTACCTCCGGTTCATCACCCGCAGCACCCTGTCGGACCCGCTCTGCACCGGGAGGTGGAAGAACTTGTACACCCTAGGGTCGGAGTAGACGTCCAGGAGGTCGTCCACGATCTCCATGGCCTGCTCCGGCGTCATCATGCCAACCCTCAACCTGTACTCCCCCGGCACCTTCTCCAGGATAGCGGCGATCAGGTCGGCCAGCGTGGGCCTGCCGGGGAGGTCGACGCCATACGCCGCAGTGTCCTGGCCAGTGAGGCGTATCTCCCGGGCCCCCCTCTCCACGAGCCTCCTCACAACCTCGACCACCAGCCTCGGCGGGTAGCTCCTAACCGCCCTCCTAGCCTTCTTCGTTATGCAGAAGCTGCAGTCCCCCAGGCACCCCTCCTGAACCATAACCGTGGCCACCGCGTACGCCACCGGCGGCACGGGCATCCAGCTAGTATCACGCGACCCCCCCAGGAGCACCAGCCTCCCGCCCGACTCGACCGCCCTCCACACCTCGTGGGCCCTCTGGGGCGACACCATGCTAGCCCCAGGCGCCACCCTAGCCACGAGCCCCGGCCTAGCCGCCGCCAGGCACCCGGCCACGACGAGCCTCTTACCCGGGTAGAGCGCCTGGAGCTCCCGCAGCCTCTTCGCTATCCTCTGCTCGGTGTCAAGCCTCACAGCGCAGGTGTTCACAACCAGGACATCAGCCTCCCCGGGCTCCCCGACCAGCTCGTGGCCCCTCCCCCTCAGGGTCTCCGCCATCAGGCTACTGTCAAACTGGGCCAGCGCACACCCGTAAGTCTCAATGTACACCCTAGCCAACCCGACCCCCAGAGGAACCCCCCAGGCCAGGCTTAACAGGATAACTACATAGCAACCACCACGTCGACAGGCGCCAGCTGGGGGGTCTGGGCGGCCTCGGCGGCCCCCGTATAGGCTCCGGGCTAGTAGCGCGCTCATAGTGTGGGGGGTCCCGTTGGCTAGGGCCTCCGACTCCAGCCTTGCCTTGCCGCCCCACCCGAGGCCAGCCCCGCCCTGGGGGCCGCTGGGGCGGCTGGGTGGCCGCCAGCGTGGGGCCAGGCGGCGAGCGCTATGGCTGCGATGGTGAGCGCCACGAGGGCCGCCGCCCCGGCGGCGCGGCTGCGGCGGCTGTGGGCAGGCATTTGCTTGAATCACTGTTTAGTAAAGGTTCAACCGGGATATTTATACCCCGCCCTCCCCCCAAGCGTGTTACAGTACTGTAACACCGGGAGTTACATGATCCCGGGGTAGGCGGGACGGGCGTTACGGCGCCGTAGCGGGGGGCTAGCCCTCGGCGGGCGCCACAGGCGCCGCCAGGGCCACTATCCTCCCAGCCTCCATTATGGGGGGGTACTCGCGCGCCGCCCTCAGTTGGATGCCCTCCCGCCCGTAGGCCCTGTAGATCCTGGCGACGTGCCAGGCCGGGTAGCAGGCCCTCCCGCCCGGCAGGCTGGCGCAGGCCCTCTCCCAGCGTAGCCCTGCCGTGCGCCTGGCGGCTCCTGGGAGGGGCTCCCAGCGGGGGCCCACCCTCAGGTCCCGCGGGTCCAGCGCCGCGTACTGGGCCCTCTCGAGGAGCCTCTGGTAGAAGCTGGGGGGCTCGCCCTCCCGGGGGAAGACCGCCACCATCTTGTCGGCGCTGATGTACGCGCCCTCCACGGTGCCAGCCAGCTCTATCCCGGTCCTGCCCGCGAACTCCA
>JALSQL010000158.1 GCA_026985435.1 Acidilobaceae archaeon | reverse complement strand
TAGGCCCCCCGGGCCTGAGGGGGTGCGCTCCCTTGCAGGGGCGGGCGAGCGCTGCTTCGCTGCTAGGCGCGCCTAGGGGGGAGGTGGCGGGGCTGGAGTGGCTGGAGGACAGGGCCAGGGCGCTGATGGGCGGGGACCCGGCACACGGGTGGCCCCACGTGCTCCGGGTCGCCAGGTGGGCTTCCCGGATCATAGAGGGTGAGGGGGTCGAGCCGAGGTGGCGGATCCTCTACCCAGCCCTGCTCCTCCACGATGTGGGCCGGGCGGTCGGCGGCGGGGGGCACCACGCCGTGGAGAGCGCCCGGGTAGCCAGGGGCCTCCTCGAGGGGGCCCTGAGCCCGGGCGAGCTCGAGGGGGTGGTGCACGCGATCCTAGCCCACAGCTACAGCCTGGGCGTTCGGGCCGAGAGCCTGGAGGCGATGATACTGAGCGACGCCGACAAGCTGGACGCCCTCGGGGCGGTGGGGGTTGCCAGGGTGTTCCACACTGGCTGCCAGCTCGGGAGAGGGTTCGAGGATAGCGTGGGCCACTTCCGCGAGAAGATACTGAGGCTCCCGAGCCTCATGTACCTCGAGACATCCAGGCGGGCGGCCGAGGCCCTAGCTTCGAGGGTCCGGTCGTACCTGGAGTGGTGGCTCGACGAGGCGGGCTACCCGTAGCGCTGGAGGTACCGGAGCCCGTGGGGGTCGTGCTCCTCAATGATGGCCATGCCGATGGCGTCGGGCGCCTCCAGCACGCGGGGCTCCCCCTCTACGAGGAGATCGAAGCCGGCCCCGGCCCTGGCCTCCTCCACGCTAATGCCCGGGTGGAGGGCCCGGAGGATGGGCCCCTCCCTGGTGAACTCTATCAGGGCCTTGTTGGTGCAGAGGAGCGTCTCCAGGCCCCTCTCCACCCTAACCCGGCCGGGCCCCGTGATGAAGTCGACCCTCTCGACTAGCGTGCGCCTGTCGTGGCGCGCCCACAGTATGATCCTCCTCACGAGCGGGAAGAGGTACGCCGTCGCAGCCCCGCCCGGCAGCTTCACCCGGGGCCTCTCGTAGCTGCCGATGACGGTGAGGTTCGTGTTCCCCTGGGCGTCCACCTGGGCGGCGCCGAAGAACATAACGTCTATCCTACCCTGCGCCGCCAGGTCGAACACGTCCATAGTCGTAACCACGCCGGCACCATAGGGCTCGGCGTATGGGCCGCCGCTGCTTGGGAGAACCCTGACGGTCTCGGGTGGGGGCATGTAGGACTCGCTCACGCTGAGCCACGTGAACCTCCTGCCCAGCCTCCTCCAGGCGTAGGCCATGGCTAGGAGTGGGAGCTGGCTGGTGAGACCGTGGTACACGCTCTCCCCATCCCTGATCAGGCTAGCCATGCAGGAGACCATCACGTCCGTGGGCCTGGGAGACCCGGGCACCCCCTACCACCCCCACCCCGAGAGCCTGGGCCTAAGGTGCTTGGAGAACCACTCGAGGGCCCTCCCCTCCCTGGCCATGCGGGCGTACTCCTCGATCGCACCCCAGTCGGCCCCGTAGCGGCCGTGCATGGCCGTGGGCCAGGCTCCCCCGGGGGCGTGGACCACGGCGTCGACGTGGAGGCTCGTCGAGGAGAGCGGGTGCGGGAGCCTCCTGAGGGCGTCTGTGTCGACTATCTCCTCCGCGGAGACTATGACTAGGCGGGAGGCGCGGATCTTGAGCTCGTCCTCGTAGCGGGGCCCCTCTATCACGCAGTTACCGTAGGGGTCGCAGTAGTGCGCGTGTATGAGGGCGACATCGGGCCTGATCGCCCTGACCGCCACCACCTCGCCGCCGCCGAAGGGGTCGCGTATCACCCGCCAGGTGTCCTCCCTCTCGTGGAGTTCGACCAGCTGCGAGCCCAGGACGCCAGCCACGGGCATGAAGGGGAGCCCGTACGCGCCGGCCCTCAGGCCCGCTATCACGGCCCCGCAGGTGTCCTCCAGGAAGCCTACACGGCCCTCCTCAACGGCCCGCCTAACGCTTGGGGCAAGACCGTAGAGCTCCAGCGTCGCCATGGCGGCCCTCACGCTCGAGACGACGCCAGCCGCCACCAGGAGGTCCAGGGCCAGGCCGGGCTCCCGGTCCACGAAGCCCAGGCCCCGGGCCCCCCTCTCTATGAGGGCCGCCACAAGCGCCGTGGGGTTCCTGGAGAAGGTTATGCCGCTCACCGTGATAGTCGAGCCCTCCTCCACGAGCTCCACCGCCTCGCGGAGGCCCACGAGCTTCTCCGCCGCCACGGGCAAGCGCCCACGCCCGCGGGCGGGCTGGAAGGTTAAAGAGTAGGCTCACGGTGGGAATAAATACTGGTGCCCGCGGGGCTAGAACCCATATATTCTACTATAATACCGGGCCGGGCCCGGGCACGCGGGGGTGGTGGACGCGCTTGACGCTTGAGGCGCAGGCTGGGCCGTCGGCCCCGGACCCTAGGATGCTCCAGAGCGCCTGGAGGGGCTTCCAACAGCTGAGGAGCGGCTCCGGGCTCGTGCTGGCAGCCAACGTCATAGCCCTCCTCGTGCTGATAGCTGCCCTGGCCAGCCTCGCCTCGATGGTGCCTAGGCACGGCCCCGCGGAGCCCGCGGATTTGGAGGACCTCATAAACCAGGTTGGGGGCATCCTAGTGGCCGTGCTGGCCGGCCTCGCTCTAGCCTTCATAGTGATGCTGGCCGGGTTCCTGCGAATGCTCTCAGCGGCTGGTAGCTTCGCCAGCCTCGGCTCCCGGTTCCAGCGTGGGGCAACGGGTAGCAAGCTGATAATCGGCGGGATCGGCGTCGACATACTCGGGCTCCTACTACTTGCGGGCGGCGCGTGGGCCGGCTCCCTGGGCCTAGCCGTGGCCGGGGCCGGCCTCGTCCTCCTCGGGAGCCTCGCCGTCCTCGTGGGCTGGATTATGTTCTCGCTCTTCATATCGAGCCTCTCCGAGCTCTCAATAGGCGGGTTCAGGGCGCCGGACGGCTTCAAGACCGCGGGCATACTGCTACTCATAGGGATAGTCCTCAACATGGCCTCCGCAGTGTCGCCCACCGCCGGCACGCTGGGGGTGGCGCTGGACCTGGTGGCCTTCATATTGATCTACGTCTACTCTGGCCAGGCTCTCGAGGAGCTCCGCAAGGCCGCCCGCGGGCTGCCCGTGCCGCTAGACTCGTGGGGGTAGCCCTGGGGGCCAGCTCTTAGGCCCGACCAGCCTCCCGGCCGCGGGGGGCGCCCGGGGCTTGGCCAGCTGGGCGGTCGAGGCCAGGAACCTGAGGAAGGCCTACACGGTGAGGGAGGGCGGCCTCCTGAGGGGGAGGCGGAGGAGGGTAGAGGCTCTCAGGGGCGTCAGCTTCAGGGTTGGGTGGGGCGAGGTCTACGGCCTCCTCGGCCCGAACGGGGCCGGGAAGACCACGACCGTGAGGATAATCGCTACCCTACTCGAGCCCGACGATGGGGACGCCCTCGTGGCGGGGTACAGCAGCGTGAGGGAGCCCCTGAGGGTCAGGGAGAGGATAGGGGTCATGCTCAGCGTGGAGAGGGGGTTCTTCTGGAAGCTGACGGCCCGCGAGAACCTGAAGTACTTCGGCCTGCTTTACGGCCTGGAGGGTAGGGAGCTGGAGGAGAGGGTGGAGGAGCTGCTAGAGCTAACTGGCCTCGAGAGCCTAGGCGCCGCTGAGAGGCGGTTCGAGGACATGAGCCTCGGCATGAGGGCCAGGCTGGGCCTGGCGAGGGCGCTCCTCAGGGACCCCAAGGTCCTAATACTGGACGAGCCCACCCTAGGCCTCGACCCCCCGAGCGCTAGGATGGTGAGGTCCCTCCTGAGGAGGCTGGCCAGCGAGGGTAGGGGGGTGCTACTGACGACGCACAACATGTTCGAGGCCGAGATGGTGTGCGACAGGGTCGGCATAATAGCTGGGGGCCGCATAGTAGCCGAGGGCACCCCGGGCCAGCTCAAGTCGAGGGTGGCCGGGAGGGTGCCAGTGGTGGTGAGGGTTAGGGCCACGAGGGCCGAGGCCGAGGAGCTGGCCAGGCGGCTCGGCGGCGCGGTGTCTAGCCTCGGGGACGGCGGGGGGCCCGCTTCCGTCAGGGTTCTCGCGGACCCCGAGGAGGCCGAGAGGGTTGTCCAACGGGCCCTGAGTGAGGCGCTGCGCCTCGGCCTGAGGGTTGCGGAGGCCAGGGTGGAGGAGCCAACCCTCGAGGACGTCTTCATAGCCATCGCGGGGCGTGGTGGGAGTGCCTAGCCTGAGGGCCCTCCTCAGGGCGGAGCTGGCGGTGCAGTGGTGGTGGCTGAAGAATAACAGGGTGATGCTACTCCTAAGCTTCGCCTGGCCCTACATGGCTGTCCTCGTGCTGCTGGGCATGGGGTACGCCTACGGTAGCGTCGAGAACATGGCGGAGAGGCTCGGCGTGGACGAGCCCCTCGTATACCTCATGGCGGCCAGCATGGTTGCCTTCGCCGCCAGCGGGATAATAGACAACGCCAGCGGGGTGGCGCAGTGGCACAGGTGGCTCGGAACCCTGCCGTACGTGTACGCCTCCCCCCACAGGTTCCCCGTCTACCTGGTGGTGAGCGGCTTCGCCGGGAGCCTCTTCATAGCGGTCACGGACCTCGCAGCAATGCTGCCCGGGGCACTGTTGGCCGGCGGCCCTAGGGCCAGCGCGGGCCTGATGGCGGTGTTCGCCGTCATGATCCTGGCCAGCCTGCCACTCGTGGGGATAGCTGCCACCGCCGCCCTCCTGAGCCTGCTGGCCCGGGAGGAGGGGAACGTCCTAAGCTTCCTCAACCCGCTCCTCCTACTCCTCTCGGGAGTCTTCTACCCCGTGGAGGTGCTCCCCCGCCTGCTCCAGGCGCTCAGCGCCCTAGTGCCGGTGCGCTACGTGGTCGAGGCTGCCAGGGTGGCGTCGAGCTTCAGCGGCGGCCCCATGAGGGCCGTCGTCGTGGCCTCCTACTACCTGGCAGCGATGATTGTGGTGTACAACACGCTGTCGGCGCATGCCGTGGCAGCCCTCGAGCGGGGGGCCAGAAGGAGGGGCGTCCTCTAGGGGGCCAGGAGGGATGAGGGGCGGCCAGCTGAGGCAGGCGAGGGCTATGGCGTGGCTGCACCTCGTGAGGACCTCCAGGTACGTGTACAGCATGGCCAACTGGGCCGTCGTGGACGGGCTCTGGATAACAATATACGTCCTCGGAGCCCTAACCTTCGCGAGCCCCGAGAGCTACCCGACCGTGGCGCCCCTCGTGTTCTGGGCGGTCCTAGCGTGGGGGCTCATGAGCACGCCGACCTGGACCATAGGGAACTGGGCGCGCTTCTACGTAGCCATGGGGGTGTTCGAGGAGCACGAACTCGCGGGGGCGAGCCACAGCCTCTTCCTGGCGATGCGCAGCCTGCCAGCGGTGGCAATAGGCCTGGGGAGCGCTGCTGTGGTGGGCGCCTTCGTCTCCCACGTGGCGGGGGTCCCCGTGGCGAGGGCCGAGAACCCGGCCCTGCTGGCGGCGAGCCTCCTGGCGATAACGGTCATGGCAACCCTCTACAGCCTAGTCCTAGCCTTCCTATCACTAGCCACCAGGGCCCCAGCACCCCTGCTGGACTTCGTGAACTTCCTACTATTCATAGTGGGGGGCATCGCCGCCCCGGTCTCGAGGCTCCCCCACCAACTGAGGCTAGTCGCCCTAGCGACGCCTTACAGCCACCCAGCGGAGCTCATGAGGCTGGCGGCCGTTGGCCTCAGGCCGTACCTCCCAGCCGGGGTGGAGGCCGCCCTGACGCTGGCTTGGATAGCCCTCATGGCGGCGGCGTGGCTCGCGGCGAGAACCTGGGCCCTAAGGCTGGCCAGGCGGGAGGGAGTGCGGGGAATAGGGAGGATGTAAGAAAAACCCGGGGCGGGCCGCGCTACCTCCTCCTCAGGAGTAGGACGGCTGCAGCAGCGAGTACGGCGATCAGGAGTAGTATGAGCGCCGCCGGCAGCCCGCCGCCAGGCCGGCCCGTCGTTGTGGTGGCTCCCTGGCTGGTCGAGGATGATGTTGGGGGCGGGGTCTGGGCTGGGGTCGTCGAGGTCGAGGAGGGAGGCTGGCTGGCCGTGCTGGTTCCACCGGCCGGCTCGGCGGTGAGGGCTATGATCGACCCGGCCAGCTCGCCGCGGGTGGGGTGTATTGTGAGCCTGTTGGCCCGGGTGTCTAGCGTGTAGTCTGCGAAGGGCTCCCACGAGCCCGTCTGGGGGTTGTAGTGTAGCGGCGTGAGGCTCTCCTCGGAGGCGCCCAGCTGGGCGAGGGCCTCGTCGGTGTAGGTGATCGTTATGAGGGCCGGCCACGAGACGCCGTCTAGGGGCTCGACCCTCACGTCGACCATCGGGTACACTAGTATGCCCCCAGGCTCTGGCGGGAGCATCTCAGCTGGCAGGACTAGCAGCCAGGCCTCCGTGGGGCCTGTCAGGTTCAGCGCTAGGGTCAGGCTGGCCTCGGGGCACGTGAGCGTCAGGGTGCCGCTGGCGGAGCTGGAGTGGTAGAGCGCCTCGTAGGAGTAGATGGTCACATCCGCCTCTAGGCTCGCCCCGGACCCGCTAGACGTGACGGTAACGGCTACCGTGTAGACGCCTGTGGAGGGGGGCTGGA
>JALSQL010000157.1 GCA_026985435.1 Acidilobaceae archaeon | reverse complement strand
TGCCTGGCCGAGCATATCCCTGTTCCCCATCTCGAACTTCGTTATCTTGGGCTGTGGTATACCGTGTATGTACTCCCTCCTAGTGTAGGGTGGGCCGGAGAAGTGAGTATAGCACCTGGCCGGCCTCAGCGGCATGCCTTCCGCACACCCCCAGCACCCGCCCGCTGGGCAGGGGATTTAAGCTAGCCTCCAGGCTTTCGGACGACCACGATGGTGGCCCAGAGGTCGCCATGTCTCACCCTACGCGTGTGCTCCACACGCAGGCCAGCATTGCCTGCCAGCCTCTGGATGAGTGCCCCCTCCGTTGTTATGAGCGCCGCCCGCCCCCCGGGGGATAGAGCCTCGGCTAGGGATGGCACGAAGTCACGGTATAGGCCTCGAACGGCCGACGGACTGCCCAGCCTTATGCCGTACGGTGGGTTTGACACAACCACGTCGATGGAGGATCTGCCTAGTAGCTCGTGAATACTCCTGGCGTCTCCGACTAGGAACTTGACGCGGCGGGAAACCCTGGCCGCGGCCGCGTTCATCTTCGCGCCCTCTATATGGGCGGCATTCTTGTCCATGCATATTATGCTGGACTGGACGAAGGTGAGGGCCGCCTCTATCGCAACCGTGCCCCCACCGCACATGGGGTCAGCTATAACCTCGCCGTCGCGGGCCTGGGCCAGACGGAGCATGACATACGCTAGGGTCGGCTTTAGAGCCGCCGGGTGATCGTATACTCTAACACCCCTCCTATGCAGGGATCTAGACCCCGACAGTGAGACCCCGAGGTAAAGCGTGTCTTCTATCAGGTGCGCCTCGATCACGATGGAGGGGGATGAGAGTCTTACACGCACGCTTCTCCCCTCGGCGAGAGCCGACCTGGCTATCGAGTCGCCCACCACCCTCGCTATATCTGGGGAGTGGAAGGAGTGGTTGCCAGCGCGTATAGCGCGGACTGCGAACGTAGCGCCGTCGGGGATAAACCTGTGGAGCCCGCTTTCGAGGGCGGCTCTACCTATCTCATCGAGCCCCTCGGGCCCCGGGCTTATCCCTCGGGCTACTCGGTGCAGCAGTATGGCGGAGTGGATCGACCTCATAGAGTAGACCCGCTCCAGCGACCATTGGGGGATGCTGGCGACCACTCTGCCGTGGCCCCTTCTAACGTCGAGGATTCGGGTAGCGTAGAGTTCCTCCTCGGCTTCGAGTGCCATAACGTCCTCGGTGCCAGGGTTGCCAGTGAGGAGCACCTGGTAAGTTTCAGCTGTCGGCGGTGCCACCCTGCACACCCGGCTCCTGTGAGAGGCGTCTCCAAGCTCTCGACATTATATAGAGTAGGCTCCTAACCTCCTCCAGGCTTGCCTCGGCCCGTGTTAGGACAGCCTTGAAGGCCCTAGTGGCCTCTTCCTGCTTGTGCGGGGCCACGAGCCCGGCGATGCGGGAGAAGTAGTCGATCAGCAGCATCTTTTGGTGGGGGTCTGGCTGCGCGCGGGGCCTCCAATGCCCTGAAATCCTCGCGTGGAAGAGTTCGTAGAGGATTATCGCGGTGGCGTTTGAAAGGTTCAAGGAGGGGTAGCGATCGCTCGTCGGGATATTAACTAGCACGTCGCACTTCGAGATCTCCTCCCGTGTAAGCCCCGTGCTCTCCCTGCCCATAACTACGGCTACCAGGTCTCTCCCAGCGGCTAGCCTAGCTAGCTCCCGCGGCGACACAGCCACCCGGAGGATGTCGTCGCCACGAGATTTGTGGGCGGAGGTGCACGCCGACAGCGACACGCCCTGGAGGGCGTCGTCAAGCCTGTCTACTATCCTGGCCTCGCGGAGGCGGTGGGCGGCTCTGGCGGCGTACCTAGCTGCCTCCTCGACTCCAGCTAGTGGGTTAACCAGGTAGATTTCGTCTACCTCGAAATTCTCTGCCAGCCTGGCTATGAAGCCAAGGTTAACTGGGCCCTCGGTGCCCACGAGAACCAGTCTGACCCTCAACTCCATGCACCCCTAATGGCTACAATAGCCTTTAATCTCTCAAAGAAGAAGGGCTCCTCGATCCCCAGCACTATGCGTAGCCCCTGCCGCCTCAGGCACTCCTCGAGGTCGACCGGGGAGATCGTGGAGTATACAGCCACAACGCCGCAGCGTGCTGCCCTAGAAGCGTTTATGCACATCTCACGCATGGCCTCTGGCGAGGTAAGGGCTAGCCGGAACCAGCCCTCGCAGAGCCCAGCCACGAGTGCCTCCTCCTCTGGGTCACCCTCCGGCAGGTATGGGGGGTTGAATACTGCCAGGTCCACCCGCCGGAGGCAGCTTCCAGCGTTGCAGTAAACGATCAGGGCCTCCGGGCGCTGGCCTAGAGCCTCCTCGGAGGCCTCTATAGCGTATGGGGAGACGTCTACCGCGACCGTCTTAAGGCCGAGGTTTGACAGTAGGTGGGCAGCTATAACGCCGGTGCCAGAACCTATATCGGCTACCGACGAGATGGATCCACACCAGTCAAGCATGACAGGGTAGCCGTGGTGGAGAGCCTCCATAAGCAGCCAGGTATCCTCTGCAGGCTCATACACGCAGCTGTGCCCAGCGTCCCTCAAGACCCACCCCCACAGCCCGGGCTAGACATGGCGGCCTCATAGATCGCGGAGGGGGGAAGCTGCCTAACCCTGACCCCCTCTGCGCCGGGTGGAGGCTGAACGCCGCAAGCCCGGAAAGCCTTGGAGGCGAGCCTGTTGGGCCACGTGAACAGGCATCTGGCCAGTTCCAGGAAGCACTTGTCTCTATCCCTCCACTCCCTGACTCTCCGGAGGACTGTGAGGGAGCTGTAGACCTTGGGTGGGGGGTAGAAGCTCGACGGGGGGTAAATCGAGTCTATCTCAGCACTAAAGTACATGCGGAGGACCGCGGACAGCCTGCCGTACGCCCTGGAGCCGGGTCTCGACGTGATTCTACGTGCCACCTCCAATTGGAGCATGGCGACCACCAGGCGGATACTGTTGTTCTGTACAGCGGATACCAGTATCTGCGAGGCAGCGCTATAGGGTAGGTTAGAGGCTAGAACGTCAGCCGCCACGAGGCCCGAGAGGGCCACTGCGTCCGCGTGGATTACTAGGACGTTTGGCCTGGAATCGAACAGTTGGACCAGCCACTCGGCGAGCCTACGGTCCAACTCTACCGAGGCAACCCTCGATGAGAGCCGGGAGAGTAGACATGTTAGAACCCCCAGTCCGGGGCCGGGCTCGTAGACCCTGCTCCCCCACGGGATTAGTTCCTCGTAGCGCCTCAGGGGCGCTGGGTCGACGAGGAAGCTCTGCCCGAGGCCCCGCCTTGGGCGTGCCCCTAGCTCCCGGAGGGCCAGCCTCGTCCAGCGCGCTAGCTCACGTCTAGAAGCCGCTTCGGGACATCGCATGGCCCCTACCTGCCCGCCTGAGCTTTGAGATAGCGTTGAGGTAGCCTAGGAAGGGCTTCCCGGGGTCGGGTGGCCTCACGAAGAGATAGTATGAAGCGTCCCCTCGGAGTTCCTCGATGATTTTCTCAGTAAGCGAGGAGACCGGGTCTATCTTTGCAACCTTATGTATCTCCTCATAGCTTGCGAACCTCTTCTGAAGCCTGTACTGGAGTATCTTCTTGAGTGTCTTCTTACCGACACCGGGTAACAGTTCTATGGCGTGGAGCCGAACGTTTATGGGCTCCGCTATGTTGAAGAATTCGACGAAATCCTTTTCGCGCTCCTTCACTATACTGCTAACCGCCTGCTCTAGGTTGGACTTGGCTGTGGGAGTGAGGTCGGAGTACCTTATGGGGGTTGGCGGCACTCGGATCGCCTGAGTGGGAAGCCCCTTCTCGGTGATGATACGCTCGAACTTGTCGAAGTCATCAACTATCGTGACGCGCTGTTTCTCCTCAAAGGACTCTGCGAGGAGTTCGAGGTCGCGTTGATCAAGGGGGGTCACGGGGAAGCATATTGCGGAGTCCCTCTCCCTTAGACAGGCGAGGAAGACGGAAGCCCTGCCGACCCCGCGCCGTTGGTCAGGGTAGATTATTGTCTTGTATACCTCGCTCAGCAGGGCAACTTTCTCCAGGAAATCTATCTCGGAAAAGTTCAGCGGTATCCCATCAAGTAGTGTGAAGTAGTTAAACCCCACGGCTTGCACGACGGGCTCCCTCTGATGGTGCTTGTGGGGGTCCTTCCTGTTGCCTACTGGCATGAAGTCTAGGACGACGCCTATCTTCTCGATGGACGCTGGGTCCGGCGGCTCTCTCCTCGGCTGCCTCGGCGGTCTTCTCCCTGGGCGATGGCGTGGCCGGTGCACGGCTGCACACCCGGGCGGCTGGCTCCCCCATGGGGTGCATGCGGGCTCACACTATTAAACTGAAACCTGCGGCCCAAGCGCTCACTCGCCTGAATCCTGGTAGAAGGGTGTGGTGGCGCAGAAGTCCCGGATAGCCTCTAGGACATTATCGAAGTGATCGTCGCCGGGGCTCCAGTCCCTCCTCATCTGGTAGATCGAGAGGAGTTCGCCCTTCGTCCTCGGGCATATGCTTAAGATCACAGCTGCTATATCCTCCGGGACCCCGAGCTCTAGGAGCTTCTCGAGGGCCACTTGGGCCAGGCCGGCCTCGCCCTCCCCGAACTCGCGGAGGTAATCCCACACCCTGTCGAGGAGTATGCTGCTACTGCCGTCAGAGATTCTCTTGTAGACATATTCACGCGCGAGGACATAGGGCAGGTACCTCGATTGCAGCGTCTCCCTCTCCAACGTGGCCACCCTTAGCTACGGGTTGGCACGCGGCCGCCGTCAGGCGCTGAGGGGTCGTATGTGCTCGGGCGTTGTTATGACGATCTTCTTCTTGTTGCCAACTCGGACCTCGATAAGGTAAGCCCTGCCCCTCTTGCCAATGATTGTGCCGGTGAGCCCGTGAAACCTCCTGTGGGGCATGGCGTAGTGGAAGGATGGGTCAATCTTAATCGCCACCTTCTCGCCAACCCTGTACTCCCTCAGTATCACGCTCAGCTTGGGGATAGCTCCCTTCTCGCGGATGTGCTTCCGGAGGAGCCTCCTGGTCCTGTGGCGGTATCCCCTTGGAGCTTTTACCATCCCGCAGCTCCACCCTGGAGTGAGCCGGGCTGTCGGCCTGGTAAAATAAGCGTAGCGGGCCACCCTCCACTGCCACCACGTCAAGCTCAATGCACACGAGGTCGGCTCCTATCTCGGAGGCGAACGAGGGGTTAGTCCTGCCCGCATCACCGCTCACGAGCTCTTTAATGTAGAGCCCGCCCTCGGCCCTTATAAGGCACTCGATCAGGTGGCTGGTCACGCTTCTACAGGCTACCTCGTACACTGTTCGAGCGCGCAGAATATCAGGTCGCCTGTGGAGAACCCGCCGTGGAGTTCTTTGGAGGATCCTCCTATTTCTAAAGATGGATGTGAGGAGTTCGATATCGCCCGCGCCAAGGGGTCGGTTCCTGGATAGGATTAGCGCCCTGTACGTCTTTGTTAGCCTGGCTGTTTCCTCCTTGTATAGCCTGACGTCCCTCCTACTAGCTATTGACTCGAACTTAAACTCGACGAGGCCCCTGCCAGTAGAGTTGGCCTTCTCTTCTAGTAGGCTCATGGGGAGGTGCCTTCTCCTCGGAGCCTTGACTTCGACGATGAGGGGTCTACCGGTGCCCAGCATCCTGGCGTCGACATCCTCCCTGCCAGCTGCGTGGACAACCAAGCGCTCCCCCCCGGTGGCGGAGAGGAGCCCCCAGGCCGCCTGCTCCACGCTAAAGTACCTCGGGCCGGTGGGTGAGGGCCAGTAGGCTTGGCTTATCATTCTGGCCAGCTTCCAGTACCTGCCTTTTATCATGAGGCTATTCACCTGTATGTCGAGACGGCCGCTCGGGAACTCTACGATAACAGTGGCCTCGGGCTCGTCGAACTCAGCCTGTAGTGTAGGGTCCTCGGATTGGATAAGCTTCCCGATCTCCCTCCTCAGCTCGGCCTTCAGGCTCTCCCCGTAGGGTAGCATGATCTTCGATTTCAACTCGTCCTCCAAGCGTAGTATCCGAGGGTCGACCCTGGCCCCAACGACGAATTTCTTAACATCGAACGCCCGTAGAAGCTTTAGAGCGTCTCTAGCCGCCTTCTCGATGAACTCGTCTAATGTGCCCCCGCATATGGCGCAGGAGGCCCTAGAGGTGGGGGCAGAGCCGGGCGCCAGGAGCCGCAGGAGGGGCAGCGCCTGGTCACCTATATTATTGAGTAGCTGTAGATCGACCTCAGCCAGCTGCCCCCCACCCTCCAGGGTCCTCCTATGGACCTCCATCACCAGCAGCCTCTTTATGGCGTCCCCCCTCTCCCGGTTTGTCCAACCATACCCTAGTCTGGCGAACATTCTCCCAAGGCACCTATCGCAGAGTGGAGTCTCGAGCAGCAGCCGCCTCGCAGCATCTAGCACCCACGACACGATGGACCCCGCGGCAGCCTAGGGGGGCCTCTAATTAAACCCCCAGACTGCCTGGCCTGGGTGCGGGCTGCGGTTGATAGTCCGGGTGCTAGGGGAGGAGATACCATACGCCAGGTGGCTGCTCCGGGTGTTGCGGGACCACTCGACTGGGGTGGCTGGCTTCCGGGACGCCATGAGGAAGGCTGGCTTCCTACTGGCGGTGGAGGCCTCCGAGGAGCTGAGCTGGAGGAAGGCCACGATCCGAACGCCGCTAGGCGAGCGTGCCCAGGAGCTGGAACCCGAGGCTGCCCCTCTGGTCGTGGCGATTCTGGGGGCTAGCCTACCGCTGGCTGAGGGGGTCCTTGAAGCGTATCCCGGAGCGCCGCTGGGGCTTGTGGCGGCGAGGAGGGTCGAAGAGGGGGAGGGGAGCATAGCGGTTGAGGTTACGTATAGGAGGATGCCGGAGAGGTGGGGCTATGACGCCCTGATCGTTGACCCCATGCTCGCGACCGGGATGACATTAGAGAAGGTTATAGAGGAGGTGGAGAAGATCGGGGCCAAGAAGATCGTGGTCTTAACTGTGATAGCCGCCCCGGAGGGTATACGCAGAATCGCCGAGCGCTGGCCAGACCTGGCGGTATACACGCTAGCTATAGACAGAGGGTTGAACGACAGGTTCTTCATAGTGCCGGGCCTGGGCGACGCGGGCGACCGGGGCCTGGGGGTCGAGCCAGCCTAGCCCTACAAGGTTAGGCTGTGCCAGCGGGCTTGCGAGCGGGGCCTCGCGTGCCGCGCACCCCGGATTGAAGGCTGAGGCTTGATGGCGCAGGGTGGATGGGCTTACGGGATCACATGCTGGGCCCGGCGCGTTTTTTAGACCTCGAGGGGCTGCCAAAGCTTCTCCATATGCGGATTGTATTAGACGCGATCCCCATGGAAGCGGCCTTCGCGTATATGGATTTAACCTTCACGTCGTTAACGTGGCGGCCATGCGGCCTAAGGCCTCCGCTGAAGGTTTTAGGTATGTGCAGTAGCTCGTGTATGATAACCTCCAGGCGACGGGTCGGGGAGAGCCGGTAAAACTTCTCAGCTATGACCTCTATTAGGTACTCGGGCTGCCTCCCAACGGCGAGCCAGGCTCTCGGGGTACCGTATATCCTGGCGATAGCCGAGGTTCTAGCGCCGTAGCTG
Organism: Acidilobaceae archaeon; assembly: GCA_026985435.1. Taxonomy (GTDB): domain Archaea; phylum Thermoproteota; class Thermoprotei_A; order Sulfolobales; family Acidilobaceae; genus Calypsonella. The sequence goes on along the minus strand of JALSQL010000157.1, from coordinate 16,084 downwards.
CGCACGCAGTAGACCCTTGAGGCGTCTATATGACTGAACTCGTCCAGTTTGGTTAGGGCTTTCACAGCCTCGCACACATCGTCCGCGGGCTCGTAGCGTATCCTAGGCAAGGCTTGCCTCCCACTTTCTCCTCGTGTACTTCTCGAGTAGGTCTAACCTAACGTCGACCCCTATGCCGGGCCTCTGGGGCGCCTCCAGGTAGCCGCCCGGCCTGAGGGCCCACGGCGGCTCAACTATGTCTTCAGGGTAGTACCTGTCGCTGGCGCTGATATCGTTTGGGTATGAGACTCCCGGAAGAGTTGCAAGTGCGACTAGGTGGGATCTCCCAACACCTGTCTCCAGCATGCCCCCTACCCATAGGGGCCTCCCGCCGCCGCAGTACCAGACATCGTGAATCCTGAGGGAGGCGTGGAGGCCGCCTACCCTCCCCGGCTTGAGGTTGATAACCTGGGCGCTCTCCAGCTTTAGGGCGTCGAGGGCGTGTTTAGGCTTCCTGACGCTCTCGTCGAGGCATATGGGGGTTCGCAGCTTCGACGACAGGACCGCGTGGTCTACTAGGTCCTCGTAATCCAGCGGCTGCTCGATCATGAGGAGGTCGAGTTCGTCTAGGGCCTTGAACACGCCGATGTCGGAGAGGGTGTAGGCGGCATTCGCGTCGACCTGAAGCGGGACGTCAGGGAACTCCCTCCTAACACGCTTAACAACATCCACATCCCAGCCGGGCTTTATTTTTAGCTTAACCCTCCTATAGCCGGCCTCGACGTAGCTCGAGACCCAGCGTAGTAGGGTCTCCACGTTGGGCGCTATCCCCACGCTAACCCCGCTCTCAACGAGGCCTCCACGCCCGCCGAGCATCCTCCAAAGCGGGACCCCGGCTATGCGGGACTGGAGGTCCCATAGCGCCTCCTCCACCCCGGCCTTGGCCATCATATGGCCGCGAACCCTAGAGGCATTATTGACGAAGACGAGTGGGTCGCCATTGGATCCATGGAGGAAGCCGACTAGGTAATCTCTAATGATGTGCCAGGCCGTGGCATATGTCTCACAGCTATACCAGGGTCCCTCGCCCGCGACGACCTCGCCCCACCCCTCCTCGCCGCCGCGCTCCTCGACCCGCACGAGGAGGGCCGGCCTCTCGACGGTCTTGCCGAAGCTCGTCTCGAAGCCCACCCTGAGCCTCATCCAAACCTCGTAGACCTCCACACGCCGGAGATCCAGCTGGGAAAAGCTTGGCTGGCGCGGGCACTCTGCCACATGGCGCACCCGCGGCTTGGGGTGGGGGTTGCCAGGGTATAAGGGGTGGCAGCGTGTGGTGCGGGGGGCGGGATTTGAACCCGCGCAGGCCTACGCCATCGGGTCCTAAGCCCGACCCCTTTGGCCAGGCTCGGGCACCCCCGCACCGTTATGGCGGGTGGGTTGGGCGGGGGTTTAAACCGCTAGGGAGGGCGCTAGTACTCTTCCTCGAGGGTCTCTTGAGCTGCTTCGATGAGGGCCTTCAGCTCCCTGATTACGCGGTCTGCTTCTCTTCTCTCGACGTTCTCTGCGTCCTCCATGATAGTTGTAATGTTTTTCTCGACAAACTCTTTCAGGTCGCCCTCGTACTTGATGCGCCTCCTCCTAAGTAGCAGCGGCGTTGGCTCCACTACGGCTCCGCGTAGGAGCGCTTCCCCGTTGAGCGGCGTGGCTATGAGAGCGCCGACCTCACGCTCGCCGTGGCGTATGGCGAATACTATGTCACCAGTATCGGTCTCGCCTAGCTCCTCCACGGTAAACTCGATCGCGCTGCTAACCAGTTCCTCTGCATGCTCTAGCATGGCAGACACGGCCTTGTCCACATCGTCCTGGGGTAGCTTCCTCCAGGCCTCCAGCCTCAGGGTGTCGAGCTTCCACTGGATCTTCCCATCAACTAGGTCGTAGTCAACGCTTATCCTGACAGCGTCGCCCTTGTCTAGCTTTAGCCTGTTAACTATAACGTCGAACAGTAGCCTATTGAGTTCGCCGGCAGCGCGGGCCACCTCCCTAGAGTCGACTGCACCGCTCTTAATCTCGTCACGGAGCTGGGCGAAGAGGACTCTGCGAACCTTATCAGCGTAGGCCCCCGCTATCACGAGGCCGCTGCGGAGGGTAGGCATTACCCGCTGCACCTCCGCGTTCTAAGCAGCGCCTGCGGAGGTTTATAGTTCTCAACGATGTAGCTCGTGGAGGGGCGGACTTGGGCGACCCGGCGGAGGAGGCGGCGAGGCTGATAGGGGAGTCCAGGTATGCAATCGCCTTCACGGGGGCCGGGATATCCGCGGACAGTGGAATACCCACGTTCCGTGGCGCCAACGGCCTCTGGAGGCGTTTCAGGCCAGAAGAACTGGCGACACCAGAGGCGTTCAGGAGGAACCCCAGGCTGGTCTGGGAGTGGTACGCGTGGAGGATGGGCATTATAGCCAGGGCTAGGCCGAACGCTGCGCACCTCGCCCTGGCAGCGTTAGAGCGCGCAGGCCTCCTGAAGGCGGTGATCACCCAGAACGTTGACGGGCTCCACCAGAGGGCGGGATCGCGGAGGGTAATAGAGCTACACGGGAATATCTGGAGGGCGAGGTGCGTGGCCTGTGGCCACACCTGGCAGCTGGCCAGACCGCCCAGCATGGACGAGATACCCCTCCGCTGCCCGCGCTGCGGCGCCCTGGCCAGGCCGGACGTGGTGTGGTTCGGGGAGCCTCTACCCGAGCTGCCTCTCCGGCGGGCATTCGAGGAGGCTTCGAGGGCGGACCTGGTCATAGTTGTTGGTACGACAGGCGTCGTGGAGCCGGCTGGCTCGATACCTGTCTACGCGTGGGAGCACGGCGCGGATATAATCAACGTTAACCCGGAGCCTAACAGGTATAGTGGGATAGCGTCAGTGGAGGCTAGAGAGAGGGCGGCTCCATTCTTCGAGAGGCTAGCCGCGATAATGGGGCTGAGGCTGGAGTGTGCTGAGTGCTAGGGTCTCGTGTCTGGAGAGGAGTCCTCGTACTCTCCAGGCGCGGCCTCGTCGCGGCCCCTCCAGCCCCATGGGCAGCCCTTACCGTGGCGTATGGGTTTCTCGAGCCGGCTAAGGAGCACTACCCTGCTGGGCCTGCTCTCGCTGCGTATCGGGTAGCCCGTCGCCTCCGAGATACGCTTGGCTAGCTGTACCACCTCCTCGTGGGATGGCATGTTTTCCCGCGTGAGTCTCTCCCTGGAGGCGCCAACGTACATGTAAGCCTTTACCTCTATGTATGTCGGCTGAGCCAGCTCGATTAGCCTAGCAAACCCTCTTACCGCTTCCTCCGTATCGTTGAAGCCCTTCACGTGGGTTATCCTTATGACGGTCGGACTCGAGAAGCTCGGCAGCATCTCCAGCGTCTCGAGGGTGAGCTCCCACGCCCTAGGCACGAGGGGGCGGGTGAAGTAGTTGTACGACCTTTTGTCCCAAGCCTCGAGGCTGACGTAGAGCTGGCTCGGCTCCTCGTCTAGGTTCGCCAGGATGTCGGGTCTAACGCCGCGGGTCACGAGGAATGTTGTCATACCCCGCCTGTGTATCTCCTTTATGAGGCCGTCCAGGAGCGGGTAGAGGGTCGGTTCCCCCGTCAGGCTTATAGCTACATGCTTGGGCTCCATGGCCTCCTTCAGGAGTTGGGGGTCGACCCTGGGGTGCCCCTTGTAACCGCTTATTATCCTGCGGTACTCCTTTATTATACCGTCAACGATGAGTTTCGGGTCGTCGTGGAATGGCATTTTTGTCTCATCCCACTCCACGCCGACGTCCTGCGGGCGGAGCCTCCAGCAGTGCAGGCAGGCGTTCCAGCACCAGAACGCCGTCGGGCTCATCTGGATGCATCTATGGCTCTCGATACCGTAGAACTTGCACTTGTAGCAGAACCTATGCTGCGTTAGGGCCGCGTGGTTCCAGTAGCACTTCTTCACCACGCTGTGCCTTCCGACGAAGTGGTACTTCTGCTTCACCATTCTCTCGTAGAGCGGTAGGTACTTCTTGGGGACGCCCTCCAGTCTTAGGCTGGCCATGAGGCTCACCCAGTAGGCCTGGGGGTCGCGGTGGCCCCTAGTCCTTACCCGGCTTTACCGGGGCGTATAAACCTCTCTCAGCCAGGTACGTGTAGGCGGAGTACGCTGCGACAGCTCCCATGGCGGCCGCTGTGACGACTTGGCGGAAGCCTATCCACACGTTGGTGCAGTCCCCAGCCGCGAAGACTCCGGGGATGTTTGTGCGGAGCCAGTGGTCCACCTTAATGTAGCCTCTCTCGTCCACATCGAGGCCGAGGGAGCGGAACCACTCCTTCGGGGGCTCGAAGCCTATCTCGATAAACACCCCGTCAACGTTTATCTCCCTCCTCTCCCCCGTAACCTTGTTTCTGACGACGACGCTGGTGACCCTACTTCCATCGCCGCGGATCTCGTCGACCACACTGTCAAGCACGAACTCTATGTTGCCCCTCGACTTGGCCTCCTCCACGAACCACGGCTTAGCCCTGAACTGCCTCCGCCGATGGACTAGGTAGACTCTGTTCACATAGCCCGATAGCAGAATTGCCCCCTCGAACGCGGCGTCACCCCCGCCAACGACAACGACGCTATCCTTACCCTTGTAGAAGGGGGCGTCGCAGACGCTACAGTAGCTCACGCCCCGGCCAGTGTACTCCTTCTCCCCGGGAACCCCCAGCTTCCTCCTCCTCGAGCCGACCGCCATAATTATTGTCTTAGCGTATACCTCCACGTTTGGGGTGCCGTAGACCCTGAACCACGTGTCATCAACCCTCTCGAAGCCTTCGATATGAACCCTCTCGTATATGGGGACATGGAAGTATGTCTCCGCGTGCCTGCGGAAGCTAGATATGAGCTGCGAGGCGCTGACCTTACCCATGCCGGGATAATCGTCCACGTAGTCAGTGTCGTTGAGCTGGCCCCCCACATTCTCGGTAAACACGCCTGTCTTCAGGAGGAACCTCACGGCGTAGATGGCCGCCGAGAGGCCGGCGGGGCCCCCACCTACTATGACGACGTCGAACCTATCCCCACGCTTGGGCTTCCTCATCCTGCCTAGTCTAAGCGACACAGCTCCCCACCTAGTAGATGGCGGGGGCGCGGTCGGAACTTAAAGGCCTCAACATAGGCGGCTAGCCTCTGCGAGTACAGCCCTCCCCACACGCGCCCCCATCAGGGGATCCCGGCGGTGGGAGCTTACATCTCGACCGCCGCCTTGCAGAGTACTCCAGGACCAGCCTCTCGAGGGCCTCGGCGGGGTTGATCACCTCCACCACCAAGCTGTCACGCTCGCGGAGGACGCTCGCCAGGCCGAGCCTCCGCAGCCTCTTAACTATCCTCCGGGCCGTCCGCTTGGTAACGCATAGCTCCAACCTGAGGATATCCACTGCCTCCCCAAGGTTCAGCCTCGGGCCGCGGCGGTAGAGTATGGTCAGGGCGGCCCACTCCCTCTTCCTAGGGAACCTACTAATGCCGCCTCACCCCAATATACCCTCCCGCAGCACACAAGGAGGCCGCGGGGGCCGTGGGCGAAGCTACCCTACTCCGAGCCCTATAGCGGGGGCCGTGAGGATCACCGACCAACCGCCTAGCCCCCGCAGCCGCCCCTCAGTCCGGCTATAGCCAGGGCTAGATCGGCTATACCGCCGCCGCGGACGTGCACGGCGTAGCGACCGTCGGGTAGACGCCCCAGCGCCAGGGGCCCCCGTGGATCGTCGAGCGTAGCTAATGGAACCTCCCCCTCCAACGGGTCGGGGTAGACCTCGAAGATACCCCAGGTCCCGTTAAGTAGGAGCGCCACTGGATCCCTATAGTCAACGGCGACGAGGCGCCCCGAGCGCTCCACGTAGGCGCCCTCTGGCGTGTAAGCGTCTGCGACCCTAGACACCTGGCAACCGTCAATCCACTCGCGGCTCCTCAGCCTAAAGGGCCCCGGGGGTGGGAGTTCGATGCCTGGGTCGTCGGGGAACACCAGGGACGCCGGGCCCAGGCTCGCCAGTAGGGGGCCTGATGGACCCTCGACGCTGACTATTGTCGGCGACTCGACTAGGACTGCTCGGCTGGCAGCGGCGGCCTCGGCTAGAGCCTCCAGTGCTTCCTTGTCTAGCCTATAGAGCACGCTAGACTCCACAGCCACAGAGCCGGGCGGCGCCGACGGCAAGAGTCCCTACACCCAGAGGCCCAGCGGGGCCCGGGGGGTTCTTTAGATGCGGTAGTGCTGGGCCCGTAGGTGGGATGAAGAGCTGTGTAAGGCCTGAGCCCGGCCAGGGGCTGGGCTGTGAAGAATAACCAGGCTCCGGACCGCGCTTGGGGGGGTTAATAGTAGCTGGAGGGTGGGGCATAGCGTGGGGTTCGGCTTCGCCCATATATTCTACCGCTCCCCGGCCCCTGCATGGTGTGGCTGTTGAAGCTATTCGAGTTCGAGGCCAAGGAGATTTTGAAGAAGTACGGGGTAGAGGTGCCGCCTAGCGTCCTTATAGCTCGCGGCGAGGATCCAGCAGCCAAACTGGCGGAGGCCGGCCTAGAGCCGCCAGTCGTGGTTAAGAGCCAGGTGCTAGTGGCTGGCAGGGGCAAGGCTGGTGGCATAAAGATCGCTAACACGCTGGAGGAGGCTGTCGAGCTTGTTAACAAGCTCTTCGAGACCCCGATCAAGGGCCTCAAGCCCTCCTACATACTGGTAGAGAAGGCTATACCGCACGATGTAGAGCTCTACGCTGCCATAGTGATAGATAGGAGCGAGCGGAAGCCTGTGGTGCTGGCTTCGAAGTATGGAGGGATGGATATAGAGGAGATAGCCCGGGAGAAGCCTGAGAGCATAGTTCGCCTACACGTGAACCCCGAGGTCGGCCTGCGCGGGTACCACGCGAGGAGCATAGGTAAGAAGATAGGGCTCAGCGGCAAGGCACTATCGTCCTTCGCTAACTTCCTCACGGCGCTATACAGGGTTTTCATGGACTACGACGCGGAACTCGCCGAGAGCAACCCCCTAGCACTAGTCGGGGACAAGGTGATACCTCTCGACGCTAGGCTAATAGTCGACGATAACGCCCTCTACCGGCACCCGGAGCTCGGCGAGAGGAAGATAGAGGAGACAGGCGAGTACACGGAGTGGGAGATCAGGGCGAGGAAGATGGGACTAGCCTTCGTCGAGCTAGACGGTGATATCGGGATAATAGGTAACGGGGCGGGGCTAACGATGACGACTATGGATCTAGTATACGAGTACGGCGGCAAGCCGGCCAACTTCCTAGACATAGGAGGGGGCGCGAGTGCTGAGCTCGTGAAGACAGCGGTAGGCTTCCTATTCGAGTTCCCCAAGGCGAGGAAGATATTCATGAACATATTCGGAGGGATAACCAGGTGCGACGAGGTCGCCAGGGGGGTCGTTAAGGCCATAGAGGAGCTGGGCGGCCTCAGGAAGCCCATCGTGATAAGGCTCTCTGGCACGAACGAGGAGGAGGGCCGCGAGATACTACGCCAGGCCGGCCTCGAGGCATTCACGGACCCCATAGAGGCCGTGAAGAAGGTGGTTAGCCTTTAGGGGGTGACCTGTGATGGCTGTGCTCGTGAACGAGGATACGAGGGTGATCGTCCAGGGTATAACGGGGCGTGAGGGCAGGTTCCACACGAAGCTGATGCTTGACTATGGGACCAAGATAGTGGCTGGCGTGACCCCGGGCAAGGGCGGCACAGAGGTCTACGGGGTGCCAGTCTATGATACCATGGAGGAGGCCGTGGCCGAGCACCCAGAGGCTAACGCGAGCATAATATTCGTGCCAGCCAAGTTCGCGTCCGACGCCGTGTACGAGGCTATAGACGCTGGCATGAAGGTTGTTGTCGTGATAACCGAGCACATACCAGTCCACGAGGCGCTAGGATTCGTGAACTACGCCAAGAAGAGGGGCACAACAGTGATCGGCCCCAACTGCCCCGGCATAATATCGCCGGGCAAGACGAAGATAGGGATAATGCCGGGCCACATCTTCTCGCCTGGCCCCGTGGGCATAGTCTCGAGGAGCGGAACGCTAACCTACGAGATAGCCTACGCCCTAACGAAGGCTGGCCTAGGACAGACGACAGCCATAGGCATAGGGGGAGACCCCGTAGTAGGGCTCACGTTCACCGAGGCTATGGAGTTGTTCGAGCGGGACCCCGAGACGAAGGCGCTAGTTCTAATAGGCGAGATCGGGGGAGACATGGAGGAGAGGGCCGCCAAGATGGTCGAGGAGGGCAGGTTCACCAAGCCTGTCGTAGCCTTCATAGCGGGGAGAACCGCTCCCCCAGGGAAGAGGATGGGCCACGCGGGAGCGATAATAATGATGGGGACAGGGACATACGAGGGCAAAGTGAGGGCCCTAGAGCGTGTAGGGGTTAGGGTCGCCAGGACTCCTATGGAGATACCGGATCTGATAAAAGAGGTGATGTAGGCGACGGGTCGAGATATGTTTTTCTATGGATGGCCGTGTTCTTAGTCGTGCTCGGCCTCGCCCGCCTCACCCTTAACCACGGGCTTGTAGCCGAGGTCTGCAGCCACGAAGCGGTCCTTGAGCTTCTCCAGCACCTTGGGTAGCGTGGTGTACTCCATCTCCTCGGGGCCGAGCCTGTGGGGCATGAAGGGGCCGTGCCGCCTCATGTAGTCCGTTATCACCTGGGCGAGCCTCCTGGTCTCGTCGAATGCCGGATCGTCGAATAGGTCAGCGGGGCCTATGAGCTCGCCGTTATGGACCTGGAAGCCGAGCGCGACCACGCGCGGGGGGCCGTCGAACCTGGTGCACTTGGCGTCCTTCAAGCCTACAGGCATTAGTGGGCCGTGGTGGCTGCCCCGCATCCAGCCAGCTACCAGGTGGGGGAAGCTGAAGGCTTCTAGGATCTCACCTACGGCGGGGAAGCCGCTCTGGGCCCTAACTATAGCCACCGGGTCGTCCTTCCCGACATACTTGCCGGCTATCAGGTTCAGCCTCTCGCTGCTGACTACCGCGCCTATCTCGCCATCGGACTTCCTGTATACCCTCTTGATAACATAGCGTGCCGGGGTCCCTATGAGTGCTAGCAGGTCATAGAGCTCCTCTGGGGCGGAGAGGCGGACCATCTTGCCCTCGAACACGTCTAGTACCTCGAACACGAAGCCGTCGTGCATCCTGGGGTCAATTACCAGGCCGGCCGTGTTAAATGGATCGGCGAATATCTTGTAGAGGGGTAGATTGAAGGCTCCGGGCTCGGTCTTATCGGCCATGAAGACTACAATAGGCTCTGAGGGCCTCTCAACGAACTCCATCTCGGCAACGCCGGGACCCAGACCTCGCACGTTGCCGCTGAAGGCGTCGCTGAGGAGGTCTTGACCGGCAGCATAGAGGCCAAGCTCTTTGGCAACCTTCGTGGCCTCCTTGAAGGCGTCCCAGGCGAGCCCGTGGATCTCCGGGCTGTCAACGCCCTTGTAGTGGGTCATAATCAGCTGTAGGTCGTCGCCCACGTGGGTGACGTAGAAGTCCTTTATGACGCCCTTCTTCTTCGCCTCGGCCAGCACCCGCGAGGCGGCTAATATCGTGTCGGGGTGCACCTTGTGGTGGCCGGCAAGGCTCCCTATGTCGGCCTTTATGACGCTAACGGTAACCTTGCCCTCACCGCTCACGTTTCCGCACCGCTGTTTCCGCTGTTGGGGACAGGGTTTAAGCGTAGCCCTGGCCCCAGGGATGTGCTAATAACCCCTCAAACATCACACCTTGGCAGGGTAGACCGCTGACGCTCCCGGCAGGGGGAGGGATGACGCGGTCACTCCCGGCCTTCTCTAACCCGCGGGGCCGAGCGGTCTAGCTTATCATGCCCGACTACAGGTGTGCAAGCCTGGTGGGTTGCCGTGGAGCTGCCCGGCTTCAGCGTCAGGATGGTGACGTACCTGACTATAGTGAAGGGGTGGTGGGAGTCCCCCCAGGCCGTGGAGAGGGCGGCGTTCAGGCTAGCGGAGGCCGTGGATAGGGCGTCAGAGACCTCCGGCCTAAGACCTGATAGCGTGAGGCTCACACTCCAGTCGGCGCCCAGCCTCCGGGAGGCCGCTGGCGTAGCGGAGGATTTGGGCCAGATAGCCGAGGACTCCGGCGTCTACGTGAACGCTGGGCTCTACAGCCTCGCCGACAGCATGGCAGAAGCCGCCTCGCTCGCGCGGGAGGGGGTATACTTCAGCCTAGCCATGACGGATCTCACCTGGAGGGAGGCGGAGGCGCTTGCAACCCTCATGAATAGGGTGGCCGAGGAGGATCCGGTAAACGCCACCAGGCTGGCGGTGAACCTTGCAGGGGAACCCGTTGAAACCCCCTACTATCCCCTCAGCAGCCTCTCGACGCCGGAGAGCATGGTGGCCGTGGGGCTGACTTACCCTAACAGGCTAGCGGCCGCCTTCAGGGCCGGGGGCCTGAAGGGCATAGCGAGCGCCGCCGCGGAGGCTGGAATAGCGGCTCTATCGCTCGCCAAGGGTGTGGCCCGCGAGCTGGGGGCTAGGAGGGTGGGAGTAGACCTAAGCGTTTCGCCGTGGATGAAGGAGTCAACCCTAGGCCTGGTGGAGCTTGTGGCGGGCGTGAGGCTGCCAGAGCCCGGCATAGCCTGGGGCATCAGGAGGGTCAACGAGGCCGTCCGCGAGGCGGCGCTCCGGCTCGGAGGAGACGTAGTCGGGTTCAACTCCGTGCAACTGCCGGTAGCCGAGGACTTGAAGCTCAAAGCGAGGGTTAGCGAGGGAGACACCACCGCCAGGGACCTCGCGAGGCTGGCCGGGGTGTGCCTCGCAGGCCTAGACATGGCGGCCGTGCCCTACGAGCCCCGCCGGGTGGCAGGGCTCATACTCGAGGTTGGAGCATACGCTAGGGCGAAGGGGGCCCCTCTAGGTGTGAGGTTAATTCCCCTCGAGGACGTGGAGCCGGGCGACCGGGTGGCTCTGGGCAGGTTCGGGGAGCTGCCGGTGATGCCGGTTTGAGCGGGCCGCTAGCCAGGCTCTCAATATGGAAGAGGGGGCGCGTCTCCGGGAACCCCGACATAGCACTGCTCTCGGGCGGCAGGATGGCGAGGGGCTGCGAGCTATGCTTCCCTGGCCTCAAGGCGGTGATATTCGTTACCGGGCTATGTGATGACGGGTGCTTCTACTGCCCGGTGAGCAGGGATAGGCTTGGGCATGACGTGTTCTACGTGAACGAGGAGCGGGTGAACAGTGTTGAGGAGGCTGTCGCCGAGGTACAGCGTCAGGGGGCGCAGGGGGCCAGCCTCACCGGTGGAGACCCGCTCGTTAGGTTCGACCGCTCTCTAAGGCTCGTAGAGGCGCTCAAGGAAGCCTTCAGCAGCTCATTCCATATACACCTATACACCAGCGGCCGCTACGCTACCCCATCACTGGACAAGGCCGGACTCGACGAGATACGCTTCCACCCGACGCGGCCAGGGCTCGAGGAACGCGCTAGGCTCGCGAAAACGCTAACATCGATGAAGGTTGGCTTCGAGATACCCATAGCGCCCGGCCTCGAGGGGTGGGCTAGGAAGCTGATACTGTACGCAGACAGGGTCGGCCTCGACTTCGTAAACCTTAACGAGATGGAGATTGTCGACCCCAACGCTAGGTCACTCCTCCTACGTGGGTATAGGGTGGATCCCGCCCGCAGGTTCGCAGTCAAGGGAAGCCTGGAGGCTGCGGTGAAGGTTCTGGAGTGGGCGTCTAGGGAGGTGAGCGTGCCAGTCCACTTCTGCCCGGCCAGCTTCAAGGACCGCGTGCAGACGTGGAACAGGCTACGAAGAACAGCCGAGTTAGACCAGGCGTGGTATGAGGACAGGGTGGGGGCCCTGGTTAGGTGGGGCATACTACGCGGGCCCGGGGGGCGGCAGGTCTACTCGCCGCCAGACGCAAAACTCCTCGGGTCGCTAGCTAGAGAATACGGGTGGGAGGCGGCCATAGTCGAGGCCCACCCGACCAGGTATAGGCGTCCTGTAGTATCGGAGTCAAGCCTAGGTGAAGAGAGGAGGGTGGGCTAGGCGGTCTCGGCAAGCCTCCTCGCGGGGGCTAGCTTTATCACACCCTTCTCCTCGAGCCGGGCGAGGAGGTATCGGATCAGCTTCGGGCTGACCCCCAACGCCTCGGCCGCCCTCCTAACGTTGACGCGTCCGCCGTTCCTGCGTATGTAGTCTATGAGTTGGGTCTCGAGAGCCTCGATGTCAAGGGCTGGCTGGCTGGCCACGGGCTCTATCTCGGGTATGTTGGCGTCTAGCTCCTCTGAAACCTCCTGCGCGGCCTGGCGAAGTATGGACTTAGCCTCCGGTATGAACTCCATAACGCTCTTCGTGTCGACCGATCCAACCTCCACACCAGGCATGTAATAGAGCCTCTCGATCTCGTCGCGTATAGAGTTGACCTGCAGCGCTATCTCGGGGCTCACGTTGGTTAGATAGGGGCTCATACTCCTCAGCAGAGCGAGCACGGGGACCAGCCTGCGGGAGACCTCCTCGGCGCTCCTAGCGGTCTTAGCCCTAGCCATAGCCACGGCCAGCAGCTTGGATACGAGCGCCAGAGCCCTGGCCAGGTTCTTCTTTACCGCAACCTCGGCGGCCAGCAGCTCGGCCGTCTCCTTATCCTTGTTCCTTAGCGCGTCAACAATGCTGTCATACGTCTCTTTTATCTCATCGTACACTATCCTCTTTAGCTGCTCGATCTCGGACCTCAGGACTTCCAGGTTAGCCATTAGTGCATCATAGTCAACGCTAGCCTCGTCCTCGGCATCATAAGCTATCCCAACACCAGCAGTAGGGTCCGCCACGCTAGCAGTCGAGTCCCAGCTGTGGGATCTTCCTATAATCTTCCTCAGCACGTCCACTACCATGAGGCGCACCCCTCACTATACCCAGGGTTATCCGAAACCCCCGATACCAAGTATGGCGAGGCTAGTGTATGGGCTGTAACGGCAGGTATCACCCCAGGCCTACCGAAGGCGGCGGCCTCGACAGCGGGGTAGATCACGGGTATATGCGCCGGCCCAGCGCCTGGTAGCTGTTATCGTAAATCTCCCTAACGTGGAGGAGTAGGACCGGGAACCAGGGGTGGCTCCTCTCGCCCCGAGGTATCACGTGCATGAGATCATGGAGGAGGTTGACGTACTCGTACTTCGGTCCGGACTCGACGATCTCGGCCTCCGCGCGTAGCTCGTAGGCCCCACGGTCCGGAGGGAGCAATATCCCAACAGCCGCCTCGCGGGTGGCCCGTATGTTTATCCAGGTGTGGCCCTTCGACATTATGTGGCTAGCTAGCGTCAGTGGGTCACTCTTATCTATATTATACACGTAGTCAAGCAGGAACCTCGACGCACGAGCATACGCTTCGGGCCCGCGGCCCCAGTACTCGCGCTCTATGGCCCTAAGCTCCCCCAGCGCCTCCTCAAGGTACTCGTCGCGCACCATGAATGTCAGCATGAAGGGTGCAACATTCGGGCCCGCGGGGCCGCAGGTAGCCAGCATGGGGGACAACAGCGATGCAGTCTCGATGATCTTAACGCGTAGACTCTCGAGGTCCGGGTTCCTCAGCATCTCCTCTACTAGACGCCTCCTAGCGTAGTAGAAGTCGTCTAGGAACCTCGAGAAGGCAGCCTTATCCACCCGCGCATCCCCGGCAGGGCCGTTGTTTGGGGCAGAGTTAAGGGTTGACCCTTACACTTGGCTCGGGGGGCGGGGTATGATAGGATCGAGGGTTCCACTCGGCGATAGGAGGGGGTGGAGGAGGGCCATTACGCGGCTGGTGGGTGGTGTAGGTGCGGCTGTCGGGTATATTCTTAGTCCCCTTAGTTGGTGGAATGATCTTGTTGTCAATATACCCCTAGCTCTGGGTATAGCCAGGGCTTTGAACTATGTCGCAGGGCTTCCGTACACGCTGGGCTTCGCCTTGGGGTATTGGGCCACTAACATTGCGGGGATCGTGCTGATGGTGGCGGGCGGGCGGCTGGCCTTATCGGGGAGGGCTGGGAGGAAGGATCTTCTCGTAGGCATCGCGGCCTCGACGCTATACACTATAGTAGCGGTGGGCCTCCTGGATTTACTGTTTGGGTAGCCTCTCGCCCTGGTATACTCCCTCATAGGTGGAATCAGGGATGGTGTCGAGCCTAGCCACGACTAGCTGGGCTATCCGAGCCCCACGCTCAACCCTGATGCCGTGGGGGTTGTGAACCACTAGCAGGGCGTAGCCGCGCCCCCGGTAGCCGGGGTCCCAGACAGCGCACGCCAACGCTGCGCCCATGCGGAGGAGGCTGCTTCGCGGGTAGCAGAAGCCCACGCCCCAGGGGGGCACGCGCACCTCCTCCGAGAACCCGACGCGATAGGCCCCTGGCGGCAGGTTGTAGGTATCCCCCTCGCCCTCGACTGGGCGCCCGGCGGGTATGCGGCGCCCGGAGACGCCCAGGTATCCAGGCTCGGCTAGCTCCTCCACGATCTCGACCGTGAGATCCACGCCAGCTGGTTGTATGGAGCCTGGCGCGGGGTTGGCCACCACGGCACCGGCAATCTCGGCTCCGACCAGGTACATCTGGGTGCACCCTATAGCTAGGCTTGGGCGGTAAGCCTCAGACCGTCCCAGGCCAGTATCACCCTTGGAAACACGACCCTAGCCTCCTCTAGGAGCTTCCGGGCCTCGCGGCCCTCGTATCGGGCGCTGATGTGCGTTAACACGAGCAGGTGGGCTCTCGCCCTAGCGGCGGCTTCCGCTGCTAGCCTAGCGCTGCTGTGCCCCCTCCGGACGGCCTCGCGCTCGAGGCTCCGGTCGAATGTGGAATCGTGTATTAGGATCCGGCTTCCGCTGGCTAGGCGCTCCACTGGGGGGCAGGGCTCCGAGGTGTCGCCGGTATACGTTATGGCGAGTCGCCTGGGCGGCTCGGATACCACGTCCTCAAGCCTTACGACCCTGCCGCTGCGAGCTGTGGAGCCTCTCTCGATTAGCTCTCTAACGGCCGGGCCTTCCCCTAGGAGCAGGCGGATTTTCTGGGGGTCGAGGCGCGGTCTCAGGCGCCACTCGAGCCGGTAGGCCCTGGAGTCGACCGTGTGGCAGGCCGGGGCCCACTGGAGGCTCAGAGAGTCGCCTCCCCGTGATGCTAGAGTGGCGTCCCCCTCCGGGGGTAGGGGTGCTAGGTGTAGGGTAAACCCGAAATCGTAGCTCTCAACGTCGAGGACGTCCTTTACGAACTCTATCACGCTTGGGGGCCCGGCTATGAGCAGTGGGCGGCTCCTGTCAAGCATGTACATGGTCTGGAGGAGGCCGGGGAGGCCGTTGATGTGGTCTCCGTGAGCGTGTGTGACTAGTATGGCGTCTATCCGGGTCGGGTGGACGCCGGTCTCTCTAAGCCTGTACTGGACGCCCTCCCCCGCATCTAGGAGTATCGAGAACCCGTTCCAGTCGGTCACGAGTATCGAGGGGAGCCCCCTAGAGGCCGTCGGGGTCCCAGCGGAGGTCCCTAAGAAGAGTATCTCGACGCTCCTAGGCATGGCGCTCACACCTTCCTCGCGACGATTATCTCCCTCGTCAAGCTTCCATGGACGTACATGTAGTAGCGTCCAACGACGTCAAACCCCGCATCGCTGGCGATCGAGCCGGCATCTAGGCTTGAGGGGGCGGCGAAGGCGATGTAGGAGCCGGGCCGGAGCCTCGCGTAGGCCTCCCCTAGGAACCCTCGATAGAGTAGCTCGCGGCTCCTGCCGCCCAGGCTCGTGCTCCTCCCATAGGGAGGGTCGGTGGCGATAGCGTCAACGCTACCCGGGACTACGGGGGGGCTGGCGGCGTCCGCCATGTGGCATAGGCTCCGCTCGGAGCAGCCGTAGTGTTCGAGGTTTACGCGTGAGCCGCGCGCCATTAGGGGGTCGAGGTCCCCGCAGAGCACGCGCGAGGCGCCTATTAGGCAGGCCTCAAGGGCGATACCACCCGTCCCACAGAAGGGGTCCCAGAAAACGCCCCCGCGGCGAAGCCTGGAGAGGTTGACGAGTACCCTCGAGAGGAAAGGGTCTAGAGGGCCCGGCTTGAAGAAGGGCCTCCTCCCAGGGCTCCTGGCAAGGAAGGCTTTAGTGTCCAGCCTCG
>JALSQL010000156.1 GCA_026985435.1 Acidilobaceae archaeon | reverse complement strand
CCCCCGGTGGCGTGCCAGCCCTGGGGGAAGAGCACGTTGTACCCCCTCATCCTCTTGTACCTAGCTGTTATGTCGACCCTCAGTATGGTGAAGGCGCTCCCCAGGTGCGGCAGGGCGTTAACGTACGGGTAGGGGAACGTGACGAAGAACTTGGGCCTCTCAGGGTCCGGGTCGGCCTCGAACAGCCTGGCCGCCCTCCACCTCGACTGCCACTTCTCCTCGATAAACTTGAGCCGCCCGACGGCCTCCGAGCCGCCCCCGCGCTCCACCGTCACGGCCATACCGCCACTACCCGCGACCGCCCGGGGGCGGCTTCTAGAAAACCCTTCCGCACCCCCTACGCGGCGAGCAAAGAGGGCACCACCCAGCCCGGCACCCGCCCCCAGGCCGGCTTAAAGCTTGCACGACCCAGAACCACCAGCAGCCCACCACCCCACGTAAAACAATATATAGTAAATATCAATTCAATATTTTGTTTGATTCTATTAGATATATAAGCACGGGGACTCCACTGACAGCGTGGGGCGCGGTTGTCCCAGAGCCTGGATAGGGGGTGGCCCACCTGAGTGGCGGTGAAGACGAGGCCCAGCCCTTCCGCCGCCCCCTCCGCGAGGCCGCCAGGCGCCTCAGGGAGGCCGCGGAGAGGGCCGTGGAGGCCCCGGCTAGGATAGCCGAGATGGCCCGGGCGCCCGCCAAGCGGGAGGGCGGGCCTGGGGAGCCCGTGCCGTTCCGTAGGAGGCCCAGGCGCCCCCAGACCCCGGGGAGGCTGCGGGGTAGCCCCCTGGAGGGGAGGGCGGCCGCTGTCCTCGTGTACAACACACCGCCCAGCTCAGGGTTGTCGGGCGTCGCTGGCGCTCGGAGGGCCTGCTCTGAGTTGGAGAGGCTAGCGGCAAACGGTGTCGGCAGGGTCCTCATAGCCGGGCCGCCGGGTGTGGGGAAGAGCGTCCTAGCCCTCGCCTACGCGGCGGAGCTAGGCAGGGGGATCATAGACGTTGACGCCGGCGGGCTGGCACGCGAGGATGACCCGGCTGGCCTTCTGGGTGATGTTGTGGAGGAGGCGAGGAGGGGCGACTACACACTGGTCGTCTACAACGCCGAGGGGCTTATTGACCCGCGCCTAGCTGGCAGGGTGATCATATACGACCCCTACACACCCCTGACCAGTGGCCGAGTGATAATCTACGACCCCTACACCGACTCGACACCCTCCCGGGCTGGCCTCCCCGGTGAGACGCCCCTGGCTAGCATGGTTGAGGGCGCCGCGAGGGACGGCCTGAGGGTTGTGGCCACAGCCACGTCGCCCTGGCTCCTGCCCCGCTCGTTTGTCGAGGCGTTCGAGGCCACCGTGAGCGTGCCGCTCCCCAGCCTAGAGGATAGGGTCGAGATACTCGAGAACCTCCTAGCAGGCGCAACCCTAGGCGCGGTCAAACCCAGCCTCCTAGCAGCCCTGACCGCGGGCGCCAGCGTAGCCGACCTCGTAGCGCTAGCCGAGTCAATCGCGGGCCAGGCAAGGAGGCAGGGCGCACTAACACTCGAGGACCTCGCCGAAATTCTCACCGGCACCCGCAACACCGGAGCATCCATAACAAACACCCTCTACACCCAAGGCACGCAAAGCTAAAGGACGCCCCCGCAACCCCACCGCCATCTAGTGGGAAACAGCAGGGCCCGGAGCCTAGCCAGGCCTTTCCGCCTAGCTGCTACCCTCTCGACCCCAACAGCCCACCCAGCTAGGGGCACCCTGCTCCAGCCGCTCTAGTACAGCTGGGCCCACAGCCTCCTAATGCGCCGCCCGGGGGGCCGGGAGTCTCGGAGCCCCCAACCCTCCAGCGGGAACCCCCGCAGCTGGGCTGGTAGGCGTTGCGTGGTAGACTTAAGCCCTCGGGGGGCCTGTCGTTTGATGGGAGATGTAAGGGTATGGCGCGCGTGGTTGTCGAGGTTCCGGATGAGGTAGCCGCGCTGCTGGAGAAGGAGCCCCTGCTGAGGCTTGCTATCGCCGAGACCGTGAAGAGGAGTGTCACAGAGTACCTACTCGCCGTTATGGCGCTGGACAGGCTAACAGAGGACTCCACACTCACCGAGAGGGATGCACTGGAGATAGGCAGGCTCGTCAAGAGAGTCGTGCGGGAGAGGTGGGATGCTGAGAGTAGTAGTTGACACAAACAAGGTAATAGCCTCGCTGCTGCGCGACGGCAGGGCGAGGAGGCTCCTCTTCCACCCAAGCCTAGAGCTGCTATTGCCGAGGTATGTCCTAGAAGAAATAAACGAGCATAGGGGATACCTGGAGGAAAAGGTCTCTCCGAGAGCAATAGACTTTGTCCTATCGAAAATCTCGAGGAAAGCTAGAGTGGTAGGGGTGAGAGAAATAAGCCCGGAGAACCTCCATAAGGCTCGTAGGCTAGCGGGAGGTTTCGACATCGACGACTACCCATTCATAGCAACGGCAATGGAATATAACGCTATTATATGGACGAACGACAAGGAACTTATAAGACATGCACTAGCGAGCAACGAGTACATAGCGGTAGACACGCCAGCACTAGAGAGACTATTAGAAGGCGAACAATTAACTGAAGTACTAAAAGGAATGAAGGAAAGGTATATTGGAATCACTAGTTAGCGAGAAATCATTATCATAATCATAAATATCTCATTTTAAGTTGGTTAAGCTCTTCTAGCTCCCTAACTGCATAATGATCCCAGCTCAGTCCCTCAAGAGCTCGCGGTCTCAAAAACCGCGGCAAGCCTGCCACAACTAATCTCCAACTAATCTTCCGGTCAGCCTCAAAGCATCGACTCGGAAGGGCTAGTAGAATGCGGCGCGCGTGGTTGTCGAGGTTCCGGATGAGGTAGCCGCGCTGCTGGAGAAGGAGCCCCTGCTGAGGCTTGCCCATAGGACTACGTGGGAGGGCGGGGCGCTGTTGGGCGCTACTCGTCGACGCGGTTTGTCCGGTTGCCTAATAAGGCTTCGCTATCGTGCTCCGTGGGTGCTGGTCGGAGCTGGGTGTGGGCAGGCTCGGGGGATTAGCCTCACAAAGTACTCCTGCTCCCAGGTCTGGGGGTCTCCCCGCAGGCTTTACCCCTGGCAGCCTCTTATGGCGGGGGGTGCTTTCGCGGTGCGTTTATGATCTGGCGAGGATGAGCTCCTCGAGGAGGCTTCTCACGCGGGTTATCTCTATTGTTCCCATGTCGCCGCGGCTGATAGTGCCCTCGGGGTCGTAGATGGCGAGGACGCCTGTCCAGTCGTGGACCGCGTCGTCGGGCCCCCTATCGTTCTCGGATAGGTAGAGGCTCGGCCAGCCAAGGGTGCCTGCCGGTCTCCACCAGAGGTCGTCAAGGTACACCATGAGGTCCGGGGCGTCGCCCCTCACCTCGGGGTATACCTCCCCAGGCCTGTGGGCCTGGTTTGCCCACGCCTCCCCGCCGGGTCCCCTTATGGACAGTATGTCTCTCCGCAGCTGTTCAACGGTCTCCTCATAGTACTTAGGCTCGACGGCCCCGCGCCTCTCCCGGCCTTTGAGGTTTATAAATACCCTACTATAGTATCCGCCCCACGCCCACGCTATCGTGTGCTCCCAGTCTATGAGGTCCTCCCTCAGGTCGGTGCCAGGCTTCAGGTCGTTTGGGTCGACGCGTAGCTTGAGGTACCCCTGCTCTATGAGCCACTGGTTTATCGTGAACGCGCCCCTCATCGGTTTGATGCCGTGGTCGCTCGCAACCACTATAATAGTGTCCCGTGCTAGCTTCCGGTACAGGGACTGGAACCAGCTGTCGATGCGCCTGTACAGCTCGGGTATAACCCTGCTATACTCTGGATGCTCCTCGAAGCGGGGATGGCTCGGGTCGAAGTACTTCCAGAAGGCGTGGTGCGCCCTGTCGACCGAGATCTCGACGTAAACGAATAGGTCCCACTGCTTCCTGGCGGCGAGGTATTCGACCTGCCTCTGGTGGTTGGCTAGCATGCGGAAGAGGTCCCTAGCGACGCTGGCCTTGTCCTCGCTCCTGTATTTGATGTCGAAAATTGTAGGCCCGGTGGCCCGCTCCAGCTCTCTCTTCAGCCAGGGCGGGAAGGTGTAGAGCTTGTGGGGGCCCGGAGTGGTGAAGTCCGTTACCATGAACCCGTGGAGGGGCCTGGGCGGGTAGGTGGGGGGCACGCCGTATAGGCCAACCCGCAGACCCTCCTTGGAGGCTGTATCCCAGAGTGTTGGCACCCTAATATAGGAGCTGTTCACTATGTAGAAGTCGAACTCTCCCGGCCTCCTATGGCGGAAGCCATAGATGCCCAGCTCGCCCGGCGACTTGCCGGTGAACATCACCATCCAGGCTGGCACAGTTATCGGGGGGTAGCAGCTCCTCATCATGTAGCGGGAGGACTCGTCGATGATCTCTCTCAAATAGTGGAAGCCGCCGCCGTCCATGCCGTCGTAGAGCACTCTGGGAGGCATAGAGTCGAGCCCCAGAAGGAAGAGCTTCCTAGCCACAGCTCGTACACCCCTCTATCCCTCCACGAAGGGGCTCGGGTGGCTGAGCACCACCCTAGCCACCTCGGGCCGCATCATGTAGGGTGGGGGCGTTTCCCCCCTGAGTATCATCCTCCTGAGCTTGGTACCGCTTATCCTAACCCTGTACTCCTCGGGGTGCGGGCATATCTTCTCGTTAACCATCTGGCCACATTTCCTGCAGTAGAAAGCCTCACGGACGAACAGCGGCGTTATGCCGAGGTCTGGGAACTCCTTGAATATCTCCCATGCCTCGTAGGGGCCATAGTAGTTACCTACCCCGGCGTGGTCCCTACCCACTATGAAGTGCGTGGCCCCGAAGTTCTTCCTCACTATGGCGTGGTGCACGGCCTCTCTAGGGCCAGCATAGCGCATCTCCATGCGGAGCACGCTAAAGACAACACTCTCCCTGGGATAGTAGTGTTCTATGAGAGCCTTGTAGGCTCCAACTATCACCTCATCCTTGTAGTCGCCCGGCTTCTTCCAGCCAACCAGAGGATTCACGAAGAGACCATCTACGAACGTCAGGGCTGCCTTCTGGACGTACTCGTGTCCAGTGTGTGGCACGTTCCTAGTCTGAAAAGCTGCTATTGTCCTCCAGCCCCTCTCCCGGAAGAGCACCCTTGTCTCCTTAGGCCAAAGCCTCACATTCTCAAACGGCTCCGGCATCTCGTTTACGAGCAATAGAGGCCCGCCTACTAGGAGCTCCCCTCTAGCTAGAGTCTTAGCAACGCCAGGGTGTTGGGGATCCCTGGTTTTGAAAATCCTCTCGGCATAGAGTTTCTTGTTCCACTCGTAGATTTCCTCGACCCGCATGACAGCTAGGGGCAGTCCCCCATAGTATAAAGCGATCTCGTCGCCTTCCCGGATGCCCCGTAGTGTCTCCTGGGAAGCGTCGAGGACTATCGGTATAGTCCAGGGCAGATCATTCGACAGCCTCATTTGGTCGAGTACACTCTCATAGTCCTCCCTTACCATGAAGCCCTCCAGGGGAGTATAGACGCCGTGCGCTATGTTTGCCACGTCGGCCGCCAGACCCTCTGTTAGGCTGAGCCTGGGCATCTCAGCCACCTCGGCTAGGAGCCTCTCCCTGCTCCTCCCACGGGAAACTCTATCTACCAGTCTGCCGCCATGCGGCCTTGAGACCATCACTCCATCACCCGCCGTAGTTAGAGGTAGCCTAGCCTCCTCAGCCTCTCTATAATCTCCCGCTTCTCCTCGTCAGTAACGCCCTCGCTCCTGAGCTTCTCCTCCTCCATCTCAGCGACAACCTCTCTTAGCACGTAGGTTACGAATTGCGATACACTAGTAAAGCCAGTGCCCTCTATCAGGCTCTTTATGCGCTCGTAGAGCGTTACCGGAATCGACACCGTAGTGTACCTGCCCGTCCCCCTCCTCACATCCACCACGAGCCACTACCCTCTAGACCAGGGCTTGGGGGGCTAATTAAATCTAATTAAACCCCTTAATGACATGTAATTACGCAGCGGCGGTGGGTGCCCAGGGCTTGCACGCTACAGAAACCATGGCGTGGATAGTGGCGGGGACGCTGGCGGCAGTGGCGGACTATGGGCTCGGGGTGGGCTTCGGGCTAGCGGCGAGCCTAATACTGGCTGGCATCCTAGGCTACGACCCTAGACTTGTGGCGTCCTCAGCCGCCCTCGCCCAGATGGCCTCCAGCCTGCCAGCTGTGGCCGGAAACTCTCGGGCGGGAACGCTCGACCGCTCCATAATCGCCGAGAACCTGGAAGCCATAGCAATACTAGGGCTAGCAGCCACCATCGGCGGCGCCCTCGGGGCGGCGGGCCTAGCTAGCGCTGAGCCTCGAACCGCCAGGATAGTGTATACCATCGGCATGGCTGGCCTGCTCGCGGCAACCGGAGTGGTACTACTTGACCCGGGCCCGCAGGCACCAGCCAGGCGGGAGCCCGGCACTCTAGCGGCGGCCGCTCTCGGGTTCGCTGCAGGAGTCGAAAAGTCTATAGTAGGAGGGGGATTCACGCTTGTCCTGGTTGCTGGCCAGAGGCTCTTGGGCTTCGAGGCCAAGAAAGCGCTCGCCTTAGCGCCTCTAGTGAAGATGGCCCCATTCATAGCGGTCTCCCTGGCCTATAGCGTAGCTGGAGTGCTCGAGCTGCAACCAGCCGCCGCCCTAGCGCTAGGTGCCGTGGCGGCGACGCCGCTAGCTTCTAGGGTCCTTGCGGGCAGTACTGAGATCATGATAAAAGCGGCGCTCGCGGCCTCTACTCTCCTAGGCCTCGCACTGGCCGCTGCCCGGATCCATGGTGCCCTAAGACCATTATAGACCCTATGGGCCCGCGCCTGGAGGGTGGGAGCAACTTTGAGGTGCATTGAGAGGGGTCTGGTCGCCTGGCTCACCGGGTTGCCTGGTAGTGGCAAAACAACAATCGCGAAGGCGGCCGCGGGGATTCTCCGAGAAATGGGCTATAGAGTCGAGGTTCTGGATGGGGATTGGGTTAGGCGCACGATTAACCCCGACGCAGGCTACACTAGGGAGGAGAGGCGCCGCCACCTCCTGAGGGTTGCGTGGATAGCTAGGCTACTGGCTAGAAACGGTGTTATAGTTATCTGTAGCTTCGTTTCACCCTATCGAAGCGTCCGCCGGGAGATAAGACGCATAATTGAGGAGGAGGTGCCCTTCATCGAGGTCTACACCAAATGCCCTCTAGAAGAGTGCATACGCCGTGACCCGAAAGGCCTCTATGCCAAAGCCCTGAGAGGCGAGATAAAATACTTTACTGGCGTAAGCGACCCCTACGAGCCCCCCGAAGACCCAGATCTGGAGTTGGACACGGTCGGGAACACCGTAGAAGAGAACGCAAAAACTCTCACTAATATGATCCTCGATAAGCTGGATGAAAACAGCTAGCATGATGCTGTGGCCCTAGCTTTTGCTTGAACGTGCCCCTTAGATATACCCTAGCGATCTGAGCCTATCTTTTATTTTCTCCTCATCCTCCCGGCTTACACTAGCAGGGATGTCGGCTGCTAGCGCTTCTTCAAGAAGAAATTCTATTAGTTCGTCGACACTTTTAAAGCCGCCTTGCTCCTCTATGAACTTCCTAGCCTTATCATAGACCTCTTTCCTCAACTTAACTTCGACATAATCTCCCAAGACCGCCTCACCCAGAGGCTGCCTGGTTGCCCCTACCTAATTAAAGCTCGCGATAGGAGCGACTATCCAAGCAGTTCGTCGCGCTCTCCCATAGCATCCAAGAATTTATAGTAAACTCCAGGCGAGCCTATGGTTAACTCGCGTTGCTCGAACGACAGCCTGTGAGTTCCCATTGATCGATATATTCTCTGCGAGTTACCCTAGGGCTCTCTTGGACTAGCCCACATAAGTTGACAGTAGCAAGTTTAACGGGCGGTGTCCGTTTCTCGAAAGTCAAGTTTTCCCAGCTAAGTATTGTAATACCCCCCTTCCCATGCCTCTCAACAGCCTCTCCCGATAGGTCTGCCGCGGGCAGAAGGTGTATGCGAAGCATTGTGCTAGCGAGCTGGGTGTGGGCAGGCTCGGGGGATTAGCCTCACAAAGTACTCCTGCTCCCAGGTCTGGGGGCCTGCCCCGTGGGCTCTGACCTCCTCTATGGCCTCCTCCGGCGGGATGCCCTCGCTCCAGGCCAGGTAGCCCGCTAGGAAGCTTCCGGTTCTCCCGATGCCGCCGAGGCAGTGGGCGACCACCCTGCCCCCGCGCTCTAGCTCCCTCCGGACCTGGTGGTAGGCCTCGCAGGCCCCCTGGGGGTCTGGGGCTGTGAAGTCTGGTGTGGGGAGCCTGTAGACCCTCACTCCCAGCTCCTCGGCGGCCTCGAGGAACTCCCCCTCGCCGCCGGGCCACTCGTCGTAGAACTCGTCGGGCTCCACTAGCGATACCAGCAGGGTGACACCTGCCCGGGCGAGCCTCCTGAGGTCCCCGGGCCCGGGGAGCCTGCAGCCGCCGAGCCCCCTCCTGACCCAGTAGGGGCACCTAGGCACGGCTCCAGTCCTCCCGGGACGGTCCCGGGAGGGATTCCTAGTTAAGCCCGCCGTCCGGCCGCTCCGCTGGTGTGGCGCTTGAGCCTCTCCGGGCTCGCGGTGGCGGCGCGCGTGGCGGCAGCTGTGGCGGTCTCGGCGGCTGCGGGGCTGCTGCTGGCCTGGGCTACGGCATCGCACCCTGCCGACCATGCTGGCGTGGCCGAGCCTCTCGGCGCGCTCACGATGGCCGGGGTGGGGCGCCGGCGAGGAGGCTCTCCCGGGGCTGTACTAGTGTTGGCTGGCATGCTAGCCGTGCACCTAGCCCACACGCTTCTCCTGGGCCTGCATAGCCCGCGCCTGGAGGGGCCTGCTGGCCTAGCGGCCTCGGCGGCGGTGCTCTGGCTGGCGGTGCGCGACGCCTGGGGGCCGGGGGGTGGTAGCGCTGGAAGCTAGCGGGCGGCGGGCCGCCTTGGCGGCCCTGAGCCTGGCCGCCGGCTTCGCTATTGCGGTGGCTATCCACCGGGCCGCATCGTGGGTGGCACTCAGGCTGACCGGAGCAGGGCCAGCTGGCGGCGCCGTGCTGGACGAGGCCTTCTACCTGACGGGGGCGGTGGTTGTTCTAACCCTCCACGGCGCCCTCACGGCGGCATACCTCGCCTTTCTGGCCTCCCCGAGGCGGCGGGGGAGGGGCCCCCGCGGGGGTAAGCTTCCGCGGGTCACAGTGGTGATCCCGGCCTACAACGAGGCGGATAGCATCGGAGATACTATCAGGTCGGTGCTAGCCTCCGACTACCCCCGGGACAGGCTGGAGGTGCTGGTGGTCGACGACGGTAGCACCGACGGCACCGCCGCGGCGGCGGCCGAGGCTGGCGCTAGGGTTGTGAGGCACGAGAGGAACATGGGCCGGGGGGCCGCCGTGGAGACTGGCATAAGACACGCTAGGGGGGAGATAGTGGTCACAGTTGACGCCGACACCACCGTGGAGCCCGACGCCATCAGGCTGCTCGTGGAGGCCCTGGCCTCAACCCCCCGGGCGGGCGCCGCCTGCGGCAGGCTCCGGCCGAGGGTCGGGGGCGGCGTGGTTGGGAGGGGGCAGAGGGCTGAGTACGCTATAGGTTTCGCCTACTCGAAGCTCGTGAAGTCGCTCCTCGGGTGGATGCTCATACCCTGCGGGGCCTTCAGCGCCTACAAGAGGAGCGTGGTGGCCGAGGCCCGGGTTGCCGACACGCTAGCCGAGGACTTCGACCTGGGCCTCCACGTTATAGAGAGGGGGCTCCGCCTCGTCTACGAGCCCGCCGCGGTGGCCTACACCGACGCCCCGAAGACGCTGGGGCAGCTTGTCAGGCAGAGGGTCAGGTGGACCATCGGCGGACTCCAGGCCATGGCGAAGCACCATAAGTTAATGGCTAACCCCAAGGTGGGCACCGTGGGCCTGGCGGCGCTACCCCTACACTTCACAATAGGCTACGCGGCCCCACTCCTCGAGGCCACAGGCCTAGCGATGCTTGCAACCCTCACGCTAGCAGCCAGCCCCCGGGAGGCCCTACTGCTGGCCTCGTGGCTCGCAGCCCTGCGGGCGCTATCACTGGCGCTCCTAGCCCCGGGCGCCCTCTACGCTAGGCTGAAGCTGCGGGAGCCCATAACTTTCCTGGACCTGGCAGCCTACTGGCTGGCCTACTACTACATCCTACTCTACGCGGGCCTAGCGGGCTTCACCCTCTACCTAAGCGCCCCACACGCGGGGTGGAGAGACCTATCCCGGGAACCCCGGAAAACAGCGCCGGTGGGACCCAGGTGGGAAGATATTAAAGGCCCCGCCGCCCCACAACCACACGGCCCCCGCCGCCCGGCACCCGGGGGACATAGCCTCCATCGGCGGCTCCCGGGCGCTACAAGCCACCCCAGCCAAGGGTGGCACACCCTGCCAGGGCTGGACGGCCCCTAGACCCCGGGCCCGGGGGGCCGAATGACACCAGCGCCGCCACGAGGGCCAGAAGGCCCGCCGCCCCCATGCTGGGGGCGGGGTAGCAGGGGCGGCAGAGGCCCCACCCCGGGGAGGTGGGGCCGGCGCCTGGGGAGCCTCTGGGGGCATGACCCCGGGAGGAGCCGGGCGGCGGGGGTCCCCCCGTTTTTATTGCCAGCTCTGTTCTCGCCGACCCTAAGACTGCTTAATCAGGTAGACGGCATTTGGCGGTTAAACCACCATTTATCGTAGGATGCAGGCCCTTTCCAGCTACTCGCCGGGGCGATCAATTTTGGCCAGGCCTTCCCTGCTTCGCCAGCCGGGCTGCGAGCCTCTGGGAGAGGAGGAACCTCGCGTTGTAGTCCGCTTTCTTGCACTCTAGCCCCGCGCGGTTGCAGAGGGTGCTGTCCGTGTTGTCTGGTATGGGGATCCCTAGAGAGGCTAGTACCAGTATCGCGTAGTCCCACGGCTCCCGGATAAGCTTGGCGGCCTCCCTGAGATTCGGAGAGTTTGGAGGCACATGTACTATGTGCATGTTGAAGGGTGTGTGGTTGCCCCGCGTCTCGTTGACCTTTTCTATTAGGGGTGCGTAGAGGTTTAGGCTGGAGAGATCGTATCCTGGGGCTGGCGATACTACTAGGTGTGGCGCCTCGCTGGAGTATGGGCCCTGGTATAGGCCGCCGCGGCCCCTGTCAATCCTATGGAGGAACCTGTGGCCACTTCTCCTCATAGCGTCGTGTATTGCTTCTATCACCCTCTCGAGGGCACCCTCCACGCTACCTATAAGCGTCTCGTTTAAGTATATCTCAAAGTACCAGGGCTGAGGGAAGACCG
Source organism: Acidilobaceae archaeon (assembly GCA_026985435.1). Taxonomy (GTDB): domain Archaea; phylum Thermoproteota; class Thermoprotei_A; order Sulfolobales; family Acidilobaceae; genus Calypsonella. The sequence continues at coordinate 5,476 of JALSQL010000156.1, read as the reverse complement.
CGACGCTACGAGCCGGGTCAGGTATCGGCCTCTCCACGCCTGCCACGCTAATGCCGAGCACCCTCACCAGCCAGCGGCCCACCCTCGTGGCGAGTTTCCCGAGTAGGGGCACCCTCAGCGCCAGGCCAGCCGCGCGGAAAAGTAAACCGGCTTCCCGCCGCGACCCTACCTCGCCCGGCTCTACGAGCCTCGAGAACTTAGGCACGACAAGGCCTGCCTCCTCTAGAGCCTTGGGGAGGGTAACTCTATACTTAACAGGCTCGTTGCCATGGTCGCTTACTACGAGTATCAACGCCTCATCGGCGGCCACGCTAATTAGCGAGGAGAACACCTCGTCCACCAGGCTTAGAGCGTCTTTTATGCAGGGCTCGCGCGGGTTAAGTAGCTCCCTCGGGTATCTATGCATAAGCGCGTCGACAAGCTGGACGAGGTAGAAGACCAGGTTGGAGCTGTCGAAGAGCTCCTCTAGACTATCCAGTATCGATGCAGCTATTGCAGCGTCTCTAGCTACTAGCTTACAGGGTTCCTCTCTCCACTCACCAATATTAAACGCTCTTAGCTCCCTCTTTAGCCTCTCATCTAGCTGGCTTGGACGCGCATAGTCGTGGGGGCTCAACCAGTCAGATACCATAGCTCCGCGGAAGATAGTCGGCGGCCATGAGGATAGTGGTAGGTTCACGACAGTACTACTGCCGCCGTTATATGACACTATATCGTGTAGCCTAGGGGCCCTCACGTCCAAGCTATTATAAAGCCTCAGGGGCTCCCAGCTCCTCCTATTATAGATGTAGAAGCTGAAGACCCCATGCTTTCCCGGGTTAACACCGCTGGTTATTGAAGTCCACATGGGAGGCGTTAAAGGGGGGATAGTCTCAATGCTACCTGCAACACCTCGAGACTCGAGATTAGAAATATAGCGGAAGTAGCCGTGGCCTCGCAGCCGCCTGTAGACGCTCCACGAGAGCCCGTCAACAGCCAAGACAAGGGCGCGCCTCTTCACCCCTACACCCCCCGGCCCAGGACGCTGCCCTCAGCGCATGACAGGTGCGCCCTCTGCACGCCTTGATCAACCTAATATACCCCGCCAGGCGGCCTCCCGCGAGGCTTGAGGCCTTAAAGGTTCGCGAGATGGCGCTGGCGACGATTTTGGCGTAATAGCCGGAGACGCGTCTGCATGGAGTGAGATCACCCCACAACGCCCCGGCCGGGCGGCTAGCGAGCCAGGGACAGCTGGGAGCACCGGCCGCCAACCGTGCTGGAGAGGCATCTAAGCGCGTCCCGGGCTGCCTCCGCAGCGCCCCGGCCGGGCGGCGTCTTGTAGAGGTGGCTCTCAGCCTCCGGGTCGTCGGTGGAGCCGAAGCCCCTCACCGGCAGGTAGCCCCTCGACGCCAGGCAGCTGGCCACCTGGGCCTCTGCGTGGGGGCCGTGTGTCCCGCTGGCGCAGTAGGCCACCGCCACAACGCGGCTGGCGGGGCTCGTGGTCAGCCAGTCCACGTGCCACCAGACCCTCTTCCTCCTCCTGAGGTGCCTCGCTATCCTCGCCCTTAGGCCCCCGGGGCCCCCCGCGCTGCCCACGTAGGCGTAGAGCCCCGGGGGCACGGTGCCCCTGAAAGTGCGGGCCCCCACCTCAACCGGCTCCTCCAGGAGTATCAGCAGCACGTAGAGGCCGGGCCCCCTGGGCGGGGGAGGGTTAAGCCTAACACCGACAGCCAACACGCCACCCCCGATAGCCCCGGGGGGGCTGGCGGGCTTATAGTGGGGCGCCGCCCCCTCATCCCCGGCCAGGGGTCGGCCCGCTGAAAGGTCCCCACTATCCTGAGGGTCGGCGGCTGCGGCCACTGGCGGATGCCCCATGGGGGCCCCGGGGTTTAATTTCCCGGTACCAGCCCCAGGGGCCTGGTGACCTCCGGGTGGCGTTCCCGGTTAGGGTCCACGCTAGCCTGGGGCTGGCCCGGGCGGTCCTCCCCGGGGGCTCGCTTGGCGCTGTGGCCGTGGTTGGGGGTAGGGTGTACCCGCTGGGTGTCGTGGGCTATGATAGGGTGGTGGACGTGCTCCGCGAGGTTGAGCCCCCCTCGTTCGGGGCCCTCGCCGGGAGGGCTGCCAGGCTCCACAGGGGGTACCCGCTCGGCTCGCTCTACCTGGCGGCCCCCGTCGAGGGGCCGAGGAAGCTGCTGGGCCTGGGGCTCAACTACGCTGGGCACGCCCGCGAGACTGGGAGGGAGCCGCCGGGGTGGCCCAACGTCTTCTCCCTCACCTGGAACAGCGTGGTGGGCCCCCTGGACCCCCTGATCGTCGCCTCCCCAGGGCTGGGCGTGGACGTTGAGGTAGAGCTGGCCGTCGTGGTGGGCCCCGGGGGGAGGGGCCTCACCCCGGGGGAGGCGCTCGAGGCGGTGTGGGGCTACACGGTCGCCGACGACGTGAGCGCCCGCCGCGAGCAGTTCGGCCTCGGGGTGAGCCAGTTCTGGAGGGCGAAGTCCTGGGACACCTTCACCCCCCTCGGCCCCCTGATAGTGCCCCGCACCAGCCTAGACCCAGCCCGGGGGCTCAGGCTGTGGAGCAGGATTAGCGGGAGGCCCCTCCAGGACTCTAGCACCTCCGACATGATCCACAGCGTCCCCGAGGTGGTCTCCTACATCTCCGAGTCGGCCACCCTCGAGGCGGGCGACACCATACTAACAGGCACACCCCAGGGCGTGGGCCACGCCCGCAGGCCGCCAGTCTACCTAGAGCCCGGGGACACCGTCGAGGCTTGCATAGAGGGCATCGGGTGCCTCCACAACCCGGTAGTGGCGGACCCCCACCTGGAGCCCTCAACCCTAGGCGCCGGGCGGCGCGGCTGAGCCCCCACCCCCTAGTAGCTCTCCACCTCCACCCCCCAGGGTGTCACCTTTAGGGTGGAGCCTGTCCGGGCCCTGCAGAGCCTGTCGGGGTGGCGCCTCTCCAGGTATGCCAGCGCCTCGGGGCCGCTGCAGTGGGTGGGGCAGACCGCCTCCGCCATCCCGGCTAGCCTGTCGAGAACCTCCGGGGGCGGGCCGTGGAAGCCGCCTATCACCGCCAGCAGCCTCCCCCCGCCAGCCGCCCTCAGGGCGGCCTCCGCGAGCCTGTCCGCGCCGGGGTGGCTGCAGCCCACCACCACCAGGACCCCCGAGCCGACCCGCAGCGCTAGGGCGTGCTCCCAGAGCCCCCACCCCGGGGCTCTTAGGGGGCCGCTGCTCCAGGCTTCGCCACCGGCCTCCGCCACCGGGGTGGGGGCCCGGGCCACCCTGGGCTTGAGCCCCAGCCTCTCGAGGGTGCCGTCGCACCCTGGGGGGACGTATACGGGGAGGCCCGGGCGGGCCCTGGCGACAGCGGGGAAGCCGCCCTTGTGGTCGTAGTGGTGGTGGCTTAGGAGCGCCCAGTCTAGCCTGGAGAGGTCCACTCCCAGCGCTTCAGCGTTGTGCTCTACCTTCGAGGGCTCGGTGTCGGCGTCGAAGAGCCCGCGCCACCCGGGGGCCTCGAGGTAGACGCTCCACCCCCACCCGCGGGCGAGCCCCGGCGCTGGCTCGTTGTCGAGTATAACGTGGAGCCTGACCCACGAGGCCACCCTGATCCCCGGGTGAGGGCGGGGGAACCGGGGGGTTAATGGCGCGGCGGCCCTGCCCGTCGTGTTGCATAGAAATTTATAAATACCGGCTCCGCGGGTGGGAGCCCGGTGGCTGTTGATTGCGAGCCCCCAGGCTGTACCCAGCGCTCGCCGCGCTAGCGCTCGCCCTCCTAGGCCTCCTGGCCCCCGTCTCCCTGGCGCAGCCGGGCGCGGGGTCGACCTTCGACTACGAGGTCACGGTGAAGCTCCACGTGAGCGGCACCATGACCGGCGCCCCCTCCTACAACGGCACCATCACCTGCAAGGGTAGGATCCACGTTGTCGTGTCGGAGGTTAGCGGTGGCACGATAAAGTTCACTGCCAACTCCTCCAGGATGAACTGCACGAGCCAGGGCAGCCTAGGCCCCTTCACCACCTTACCCCAGAGCCTGGAGCAGGGAGGCCAGGGCATGGAGCTTGTGTCTAACAAGACGCTCCCCGTGGACCAGGGGTTCGACCCGGACAACCCGACGATCTACGTTAACCCCGACAAGCTGCCGCCCAACGGGGAGTTCAAGAATGACACCCTCCACCTGGTCTACGACAAGAAGACGGGGATGCTGCGCTACGCCGAGATGAGGAACACCATAAGCTTCGCCCCCTCGGGCACTATCGAGATGAGCCTCACCATGGAGATGGTGTCGAGCAACGTTAAGGGCGGCCACAGCCTAGCCACGGTCGCCGCGGTGGCCGCCGTGGTGGTAGTGGCGGCTGCGGGCGCCGTGGTTGCCCTCAGGGTGCTCCGCGGCCCCAGCGGCCCCGCCCCCGCCGCCTAGCCGTGGTGCCACCACCCGCGGCCCTGATCCCCCGAGCCGTGCTCTTCCCGCTCTTCCCCGCCCGGCGGCATACCCGGCGGCATGCACGGCGCTCTGTGGAGCTCCAGGCCCCCGGGCCCCCTGACGTCGAACGCTAGCAGCGCCGGGCCAGCCCTGGTCTCCACGAGGAGCCCGCTAGCCTCGACCCTCGAGCCCGTAAGCATCTCTATGACCTGCCATGGCCTGTAGAGGCCGCCGGGGCCCCTCCAGCACCTCGTGAGCACTAGGAGAACCCGGCCCTGGGGGGTGTGGAGGGCCGCCACGTGGCCGCCCCAACCGCCGCGGAGGGGCTCTAGCACGCCCTCTATGGTGGCGCGGCCCCGGGCCTCCTTCGCCGCCGCCAGCCCCCCAGCCAGGGGATCCCGGGCCTCGTGGCCGGGGAGGGACTGGAGGTCCTCGGGGGCGATGGGTGGGAGGAGCGCGTAGGCTAGAGCCGGGGCTAGGAGTGAGAGAAAAGTCGCGAGGGCCGCTACAGCCGCTAGGCGGGGCGTGCCGGGGCACCCCTCTAGCTGCTGGAGGCGAAGGCGTGGGGTATAATATAGGAGTCCCCGCTGGTGCTGGCCTCCACTAGCATCCAGCGGCCGTCGTGGCCCACCAGGTGCACCCAGAGAGTCTCACCCTCCAGGGCCCCGGCGAGCCAGGGGCCGTAGACTAGGCCGCCGTCCGAGGCCCTCACGTAGACCCTGGCGAGCCTAGCCGTCACGTTCTCGCCGTCCTCGAGCTGCAGGCCAACCAGCCTCAGGCTGGGGTCGGCCCACACCACGGTGGCGGTGCCGTTCCACTCCTCCAGCCCGCCGCGCCAGCAGCCGGGGCCGCCCTGGCGCCAGCCAGCGCCGCTTCCAGCCCAGCCCCGGGGGCCGTGGCGCCACTCGCTGGCCCCCTCATAGCCTGGGCCGCCGCCCATGCCAGCGTGGCAGGTGCCCTCGTGGTCATCATGATCCTGGTCATCGTGGTCCCAGTCTCCCATGGTGCCCGGGGCTCCCTGGCGGCCCATCGGGGCCTCGGGGTGCCACCCGCCGCCGGAGTGGTAGCCGTGCGC
>JALSQL010000155.1 GCA_026985435.1 Acidilobaceae archaeon | reverse complement strand
TAGTGCTAGCCTGCCTGTCACGTCGCTCACCGGGGGTTAGCGTGGGTGGCCGCTGTTATAGGGTAGACTCACGTGGGGTGAGCAAGGCATATAAACCCCCGTGGGGGGCGGCTGCCGTTATGGGATTACCTTAGGGTGCTCGAGTACCTGCTCGCGGCCGCCTACGGCGCCTCCGCCGGGCTCTTCGCCCTGCTGGCGGTGGCGCTGGCGGGGGCCTACCGTAGGCTGGGCCTCGAGGAGCTGGCTGGCGCGGCGTGGGGCTTCGCCCTCCTAGCGCTATCCTCGGCCCTGGGGGCCGCCGAGCTGCTGGCGCCGACGCCGAGGGCTGCGGTGAGCCTCTACACGGGCTCCTCCTCCACGGCGGCCGCGGGCCTCTTCGTGCTGGTCTACTCCAGGCTCGCCAGCAGCGCAGGCCGGCTCCCGGCCCTGGCGCCCCTCGCACTCGTCGGCTCCCTGGACGCCCTCGCCGCGGCGCTGGGGGTGGCCGCCGCCCTGGGCTCCCGGGGGCTGGCCAGGCTCGGCTTCGCCCTGCTGGCGCTGGGCCACGCCTTCAGGGTTGCGGCCGCCGCCCTGCTGCCGGGCGGCGCTGGGGCTGGGGCGCTCCTGGCGGGTGAGGCGCTCAGGGCCGCGGCGGCCCTGGCGATGGCCTCCTACTACACTGGCGGGGTGCTGGGTGGGGGTGGCGAGGCGGTCGAGGGTTGACATCGTCGTCGACGTGCTGTCGGCCCTGGCGGACAGGGGGCCCATGCCCCCCACGAGGCTAGCGACCGCCTCCAACCTCCCCTACGACAGGCTCCGCCCCATCCTCGAGGCCCTGGAGGCCCGGGGGCTCGTGAGGCTCTCCTCGATGGGCGGTAGGAGGCTGGTTGAGCTGACCCCGGAGGGGCTCCGGGCGCTCGAGGAGCTGAGGAGGGTTAGTGGACTCCTGAGGGACCTGGGCCTCGCCTAGGGGCCGCCTCGTATCAGGGTCCCGTTGGAGCCTGCTAGGGCTCTCGAGAGGGGCTCCTCCACCCTCCCGTCGCCCACGACCACTAGGGGCACCCCGCCGTCGAGGGCCCTGGAGGCCATGATGAGCTTCACCCTCATACCCTGCCCCACCCTGCCGATCACCCCCTCCAGCTCCCCGCGGCCTACCTCGCCCAGCACGGCGCCGTCTAGCACCACGCCCGGGGCGTCGGTTAGGAACACGAGGGCGCTGGCACCCGCGGCGGAGGCTATGGCCGCCGCCGCCTGGTCGCCGTTCACGTTTAGCAGCGTCCCCCCGGGGCCCAGGGCTAGGGGCGCCACCGCCAGCACCTCGGCGGCGCCTAGGAGGGCCTGGAGGCACCTGGTGTCAACGCTGGTTATCCTCCCCGTGTAGCCGCCCGGCACCACCTGGGGGCGCCCCCTCTCGTTGAGTATGACTATCCTCTCCTTCCTCGCCGCCCTGAGGAGGCCGCAGTCCACCCCGGAGACGCCGAGCGCCCTCAGGCCGGCCGCCTGGAGGGCGGCTGCGAGCCTCTTGTTGAGGAGGCCAGCCATTACCATGGTGTAGACCTCGAGCTCCTCGAGGGTCGTGTACCTGCTCCGCACCCCGCTCGGCGACACGACTATCCTAGGCTCGACCCCCAGCCTCCTCGAGTACTCGCTAACCAGGTCGCCCCCGCCGTGGACCAGCACGAGCCTCCAGCCCTCCCCCGCGAGGCGGGCGGCGTCCCTAGCCACCCGCCCGAGGGCCTCGGGGCTCGCAGCCAGGCGGCCCCCCAGCTTCGCCACAAGCAGCCCCGCCATCCCTGGCACCCCGCTGCTAGGGGAAGATGGGGGGCGCCTCGAGGCCGGCTTGCTCGGGGAGGCCGAGCGCTATGTTCGCGGCCTGGAGCGCCTGGCCGGCGGCGCCCCTCACCAGGTTGTCTATGGCGGCGAACCCGGTCACCCTGCCCTGGCCCGGCTCCACTGCCCAGCCGACGTCGGCGTAGTTGCTGCCCACGACGAACCTTGGGTCGGGGTACCTCCCAGTTGCGGGGTTCACGAGCCTCACGAACCCCTCGCCCCGGTAGGCGTCGGCGTAGGCCCTAGCCACCTCCTCGGGGCTGGCTCCGGGGGCGAGCCAGGAGTGGGCCGAGGCCAGCACCCCCCGCACGCTGGGGACTGCGTGGGGCACCAGCGAGACCCTCACCCCGCCCCGGGCCAGCCTGGAGAGCTCCTGCTCCACCTCCGCGGCGTGCCTGTGGCCGCCGGCGCTGTAGGGCCTGACCGCCCCCTCCCTGGCGGGGTGGTGGTTGCCCCTGCTGGGCTTGGAGCCGGCCTCGCTGCTCCCAGCCTTGACGTCCACGACTATCCTCACGGGCTCCTCTAGCAGGCCGGCCCCCACGAGGGGGGCCACCGCCAGTATGGCTGCTGTGGCGTTGCAGCCGGGCGCCGCTACCAGCCGGGCCCCCCGGAGCTCCTCCCTGTGGAGCTCTGGGAGGCCGTAGACCGCCCTGGAGAGGAGGTCGGGGTAGGGGTGCTCGAAGCCGTACCAGACCCTGTAGAGGCCTGGGTCCCTCAGCCTGTAGTCGGCGCTCAGGTCGACCACGGTGACCCCGGACTCGTAGAGGCTGGCGGTGGTGTGGAGGCCCACGCCGTGGGGTAGGGCTGAGAAGACAACGTCAGCCTCTAGCGCCCTGTCGGGGTTGAGCCTCTCGAACCTCAGGCCCCTATAGTAGCCCCTCAGGTGGGGGTGGGCGTAGTGTATGGGCCTCCCGGCGTACTCCCTGCTGGTGGCGTAGGAGACCTCCAGCTCCGGGTGGCCGGCTAGCAGCCTCAGGAGCTCCCCGCCGGTGTAGCCAGAGGCGCCGAGCACTGCAGCCCTCAAGGTTCCCGGGGCACCCCTCCGCCCCCCGGGGCTTCGGGGGGTTTAATCCTGTTACACTCTCCGCTGTCTACCGTTATCTTGTAACTCTAGTGTTACATATGTCTAGATTCTGTTTAAAGCTTAAAAGCCGGGTTACAGGGGTGGGGCTGCTGGTGATCGGGCGTGGCGAAGGTCAAGTGCCCGGTTTGCGGCGGCCTCGTGGAGGTTGACGACGACGCCCTCCCCGGGGAGCTGGTGGAGCACGACTGCGGCGTCGTGCTGGAGGTGCACCGCGGCCCCAACGGCTCGATAACGCTCAAGCCCTTCGAGGGCGTCGAGGAGGACTGGGGCGAGTAGCGGCCTTGCCGAGGGTCGCGATGCTCTACGACGTGGCCAGGCTGGAGGAGAAGATGCTCGCAGCCGAGCTCAGGGGCAGGGCCGAACTCGAGCTGGTCCACCTCCCCTCCCAGCCCCTCAGGCTGGGCGAGCCCCCCGGGGGAGGGGTGGACGCCGCCCTGGTGAGGGCTATCAGCCTCTACAGGGCGGTGAGCTCCGCTGCCGTCGCGGAGAGCTGGGGGGCCGCCGTGGTTAACCCCCCGGTTCCCCTGATGGCTGCGGGGGACAAGCTGCTAACCCAGGCCCTCCTCGAGAGGAGGGGCATACCAACCCCGAGGGCCCTCGTGGCCTACACCCCGGAGGCGGCCGTGGAGGCGGCGGGGGAGCTCGGCTACCCCGTGGTCTTCAAGCCCACGGTTGGCAGCTGGGGGAGGCTCGCCGCCCTAGCCGGGGACGGGGAGGCGGTCAGGTCTATAGCGGAGCACAGGGAGGCGCTGGGCGGCCCCTACAAGGTCCACTACCTCCAGGAGTACGTGAGGAAGCCTGGGAGGGACCTCAGGGTTATCTGCGTGGGGGGCAGGGCGGTAGCGGCAGCCTACAGGGTCTCACCCGGGGGGTGGCTGACCAACGCCGCCCGCGGCGCCCGCTCCATCCCCGCGAGGCTCGACGGTGAGGCGGAGGAGCTCGCGGTCGGGGCCTGCGAGGCTGTGGGCGTCGAGGTGGCGGGGGTTGACCTCGTGGAGGACCCGGAGAGGGGCTACCTCGTGCTGGAGGTCAACGGGGTCCCCGAGTTCAAGAGCCTCACCAGCGCTACCGGGGTGAACGTCGCCGCCAGCATAGCGGAGCACGTCGTCTGGAGGGCCAGGGTGTAGCCTCGTGGCCGGCCTCAGGCTGGTCCGCTACTATGGAAGCAGGGGGCTCCGCATAGTCCGGGGGCGAATGCAGTACGTCTGGGACGACAGGGGGAGGAGGTACATAGACGCCCACACCGGCAACGGCGCCGCCTTCCTGGGCCACGCCAACCCGGCAATCGCCGGGAGGGTCTCGGAGGCCCTCGGGGAGCTGGCGGCCTGCAGCCTCTCCTTCGACTGCCCCCACCGCGAGGAGGCGGTGAGGGCCCTCTCGAGGGTGGCGCCGCCCCACATGGGCGCGGTGGCGTTCGCCAACAGCGGCGCCGAGGCGGTCGAGGCCGCCCTGAAGATGGCGTGGGCCCACACGGGGAGGAGGCTCGTGGCTGCGTTCCGGGGGTCATTCCACGGGCGCACCCTCGGCGCCCTGAGCGTCACCTGGAACCCCCGCTACAGGAGGGGGTTCCCCGTGGTGGAGGCCGTGTTCCTCCCCTACAACTCCGACCCGGCGGAGGCCCACAGCGCCATAACCAAGCTCGGCCCCCGCCTCGCGGCGGTGATAGTGGAGCCCGTCCAGGGGGAGGGCGGCGTGGTGCCGGGGGAGAGGGAGTTCCTCAGGGCGGTCGGGGAGGCTGCGCGGGAGTCGGGGGCCCTCCTCGTCGTGGACGAGATACAGGCTGGCTTCGGGCGCACCGGCAGGGTGTGGGCCCACGAGCACTACGGGCTCGAGCCCGACATCGTGACGGCTGGGAAGGCGCTCGGCGGCGGCCTCCCCGTCTCGGCGGTGCTGGCCCGGGGGGAGCTGGCCGGCGCCCTGGAGGGGGGCAGGCACGGGTCGACCCACGCCGGGAACCCTGCTGCGATGGCCGCGGTCGCCGCGGCGGTGGACGTGCTCCTCTCCGACGACGTCCCCGCAAGGGCGCGGGAGGCGGGCTCAAGGCTCGCCTCGAGGCTCCGGGGCCTCCTCGAGGGGCGTAGGGCGGTGAGGGGGGTGAGGGGGCTCGGGCTAATGCTGGGGGTCGACCTGAGGGCCAACCCGGCCCCGACCCTTAGGTGCATGCAGGAGAGGGGCGTGCTCGCCTCCAAGGCCGGGGTCAGCGTGGTGAGGCTGCTCCCGCCCTACATGCTCTCCCCGGGGGACGTGGAGGAGGTGGCGTCGGTTGTCGCGGAGTGCGCGCCTGGCTAGCGTGGCCGGCAGGGTGCTCTGGAGGCTGGTCAACACCTACAGCCCAACCGGCGGCGAGGAGGCGGGGGTCAGGGTTTTCCTGGAGGAGGCGGAGAGGCTCGGCCTCGACGCCTGGACCGACGGGGTGGGCAACGCCTACGCCGCCCCCAGGCGGCAGGGCGGCAGGCCCCTCTACGGCCTCGTGGGCCACATAGACACGATAGACGACTGGTTCGAGCCCAGCATCGAGGGCGACTCGATCCGCGGGCGGGGGGCGGTGGACGCCAAGGGGCCCCTCGCCTCGATGCTGGCCGCAGCCGCTGCCGTGGCCGAGGCCGATCCGGGGGCGCCCCTGGTCGTGGCGGCCCTCGTGGGGGAGGAGGGCGACAGCAGGGGCGCCAGAGGCCTCGCGGCCTCCGGGCGGGTGCCCCTGAATGTGGTGATAGGCGAGCCGACGGGCGGTGACAGGGTGGTCATAGCCTACAGGGGCCAGGCCATCCTGAGGGTCGAGTGCACCGCCCGGGGCGGCCACCCGGCTAGCCCCTGGGCCGGGGAGTCGGCGGCCGACCTGCTGGTGGAGGCCTACACGGCCCTCCGCAGCCTCTACCCCGGGGCGAGCCTCTCGCAGCCAACCCTCACCCCCCTGAGGCTGGAGGCCCGGGGGCCCAGCAACGCCCTCCCAACCAGGGCCGAGGCCATCGTCGACGCGAGGATCCCCCCGGGGGCGGAGCTGGGGGAGGTGCTCTCCCGGGCGGCTGCGGCGCTGCCCCGGGGCTGCCGGCTGGAGGTGGCGGGCCCCTACACGCCCCCGGTGAGGGTCTCGCTCAACAGCCCGGTGCCGCGGGCCCTGGTTAGGGCCGCGCTGCTCGAGGGCCTGAGGCCGAGGCCGGCGGTGAAGGCTGGGACGAGCGATATGAACGTGCTGGCGCCCCACGCGGGGAGCATAGCCGCCTACGGCCCCGGGGACCCCTCGCTCGCCCACACCAGGCTGGAGGAGGTGGGCCTCGCCGAGCTCGGGCTCGCCGCGAGGGTCTACCTGAGGGCCTACCGCATACTCGCCTCCCGAGGCAATTAACCCCCCACGCCCCGCGGCGCGGGGGCAGCGCTGTTGGAGGTGTGGGAGAGGGCTAGGAGGCTCATAGAGAGGCTCTCCCCCCCGCTCGTCGTGATGCACTGGGACATGGACGGGGTGGCAGCCGCCTCGCTGGTCGCCAGGGCCTCGGGGAGGCCGGGGGAGGCCGGCTTCCTGACCCCCAGGTTCCGCTACGCGTTCGACAAGCCATTCCTCGACAGGGCCCGGGGGGAGGCCCGGGGGAGGAGGCTGCTCGCCGTAGTCGACCTGGCCGTGCCCGGGGGGAGCGTGGACCTGCTGCACCGCTACACCGGCAGGCCCGCGGTGGTGGTTGACCACCACACCCAGCCTGAGCCCCCGAGGCTCCCCTCGGTGGCCTACGTGAACCCCGCGGCCCGGGGGGACCCGGCGGGGAACTGGCCGAGCGCCGCCCACGTGGTGGCGAGCCTCACAGGGGTGGGGGACCCCCTGCTGGTGGCGGCTAGCATAGTGGGCGACCTCGGCCCCGCGGCTAGGGCTAACAGGTGGTACCAGAACTACATGGTCCGGGCTGGGCTGCACCCGGTCGAGGACTACTGGCTCCCCGCGGAGTGCGCCTCGCTGGTTGACGCCGCCTCCGCCATGGGGAGGGCCGACGTGCTTGAGGCTCTGGCGGCGAGGCTGGCCGGGGCGGAGGAGCCCTGCAGGCTGATACTCCAGGACGGCCTCCTCCAGGCGCTCAGGGTGGAGGCTCAGGAGGAGCTGGAGCGCCTCCTATCCCGGGCAGAGGGCCTGGCGGAGGAGCCGGTGCCTGGGGTGCTCCTCTACCGCCTCGAGGGCCGGGGTAGGCACGCGAGCAAGCTCGCCAGGGAGCTGGCCCGCCGCCACCCCGACAGGGTTGTCGTGGTCGCATACAGGTCCGCGGCCACCGGCGA
>JALSQL010000154.1 GCA_026985435.1 Acidilobaceae archaeon | reverse complement strand
TCGGGGAACCAGTGGGCCTCGAGGGGGCCCGTGGACCACCTCCGGTCCCCGTAGTCTATCGGCCTCAGGGCCTCGCGGGACAGGCGGGGGTAGAGCCTCTCCCAGCCCGCCCGGCGGGCGGCGGCTAGTATGAGGGCTGCGAGCCTCCTAGCCTGGAGCGGGCCCGGGCGTAGGAGGCCGGAGACCGCCGCCTCCATGCACTCCCACCTCGGCCCCCTCCGGGCCGCCCTCACCGCCAGCTCCACGGCGAGCCTCGCGGCGCCGGGGTCGGCGCGCTGGGGGGTGTCGAGCCTCGTGTGGTAGAACTCCAGCACCCCGGGGTTCCAGAGCGTGTGTATGGTCAGGGTGGGGAGCCCGGCGTGGAGCGCGAGCTGGAGCCCGTCGCACTCCGGGCACTCCCAGGGCCTCGCCCTCCAGCCCCCGGGCGGCAGGGAGGCGGCGAGCGCTGGGGAGCCGCTCGCCACGAGGGGCCTCGAGCCCGCCACGTCGAAGTTGACGGCGCCCGCCAGCGACTCCTCGAGGCCCGCGTGGCGGAGCTGCCCGGCGTAGTGCCTGCTACCCCAAGCCCAGTACCAGCCAGCGTAGCCCGGGGCGCCGTGCTCCTCGCTCGGGAATATGACGGCCCTGGCCCTCAGGCCGCCGGCGGCGAGCCTGGCCGCCGCGGAGAGGGCCTGGGCGACCCCGAGCGTGTCGTCCTGGAAGCCGCCGGGCCACCTGTCCCAGTGGGCGGTGAAGAGCCAGGGCCTCCCGCGGCCGGGGAAGTCCACCTCGACCCCCCACGCGCGGGCCTCGACGGTCCTAGAGTCGACGTAGACCCTCGCCCGGCCCTCCCTGGCAACCCTGAGGCACGCCTCGCGCCCTGGGAGGTAGGCGAGGAGCAGTGGGGTGGGGGCGCCCGAGTGGAAGCTGAAGCCCCACGAGCCCACTGTGACGACCACCCTCGGGGCGCCCCTTGGGCAGACTAGGAGCGCCTCCGCGCCGTGCTCGAGCGCTAGGAGGGCGGCGTAGCGCAGCTCGTCCGGCTCCTCGGGCTCCCAGGCTAGGGCGACGGGCGCCCCGCTGTAGCCCCTCCACGACTCGGGCCTCGAGGGGTCCCCCTCCACGGTCTCCACCCGGCCCTCGACGTCGCCAGGCTCAACGTAGGGGCCCACGGTCAGGGACCCCCCGGGCTCCGAGGCCGCCCCGCGGAGCCTCCAGGAGAGGGTGGCCAGGCTGAACCTGCGCACCTCGCCGCCCAGCCCCTGTATCCAGGGGTCGAACGCCTCCAGGATCGACTCCACCGCCTCCCCGTCGTGCACCCCAGCTATCAGGGGGCCGCCGCCCCTGTAGAGGGCGAGGGCGAGCCCCCACGGGTCTGGCTGCTCAGGCCCGGCGCCCACGAGCCACACCCGGCCGGGGCGGGGGCGGGCTAGAGCACTATTACGCCGCCCCCCTCGCCGGCCACCGCCGCGGGGAGCCCAGGGCCCGCCAGGCCGTCTACCGGCAGCAGGTCCCCCCGGGTTAGGCCGGCTGCGAGTAGGCTGGGCTCGTCAACCAGCACCCTCACCCCAGCGCTCCTGAGCTCGTCGTAGAAATCCTCCAGGCTGGAGGGTAGCCCGAGGCGGTCGGCCCTCCTCCTCAGGTTGGAGGATATCGTGCCCTTGCTGGGCTTCAGCCTGTTGATCTGCCCCCTCACCAGGGCCTCGACGCCGTTGAGTGTGAAGTAGAGGTACGTCTCGTAGCCCATCTCCCTAGCGTTAGCCGCTATGAGCATGGCCTCGAGGACCTTCTCCGCGTCGCTACTCGTAACCACCACCAGCAGCCTCCCCGCCATCCCTCCTCGCCCCACCCCACACCGCGATACAGCCGGTGGGAGCTAACTCCGAGAATTATCTTTTACCCGTATAACTCTTACCGCCCACCGCTACTCCCCCGAGGCTCCTGACCCCCAGCATCTCAGCGGCGCTCGGCAGGTCCCTCCCCGAGGCTATGTCTAGCAGCTCCTCCCTAGAGAGCGTGCAGGCGCTCCACTCGCACTCGACCACCGCCTCCCTGAACCGCGAGCCCAGCCGGAGCACGGCCGCCCACACCGCCGCGGCGCCCGCCAGGCTGGCCAGGGCCAGCAGCGGGTTGTACAGGAGGCTCGCCACGAAGAGCGCGGGGAGGGTCACCCCGAGCATGAGGCCCAGCCGCTTCATGCCCCGCTCCAGCCTCCCCCGCTCCATCTCGAGCCCGCGGTCCCGCCCGCAGGGCCTGGAGAGCTCCCCCGCCAACGCGGCTGCGAGCCTCTCGAGGCTCTCAGCGCTCCCCTCCCTGGCGTGCCTCACCGCCAGCGATAGGAGCCCCATGAGCCCCACACGCCTGGCCCTCAGGCCCGCGAGCCTGGCCCGGAGCGCCTCGCCCGGCCTCGTGGCGGAGGCCGCCCACCACGCTATCCCAGCCACGGCCTCCTCGACCCCATCGCCACGCCTAGCCGCCTCGACCAGGTAGGCGAGCCCCGCGGCCTGAGCCCACGGGTCGCCGCCGGGCCTCGGGCCGAGAGGGTGAGGCCTCGGGGTGGGGGCCTCGTGGAGGCCCGCAGGTGCCGCCAGCGCTGTTGAGAGCCTCCTAGCCAGCAGCGCCGCCTCCGGGCTCAGCCGCCCCCCGCGCTGCTCGGGCCGCTGCACGGAGCACCGCCTCCGCCAGGGGCGCCACGGGCCCGCCCTGCGGGGGTGTTAGGGAGACGTATATCCTAGCCCTACCAGCATCCACCGTGACCCTCCTCACCCTAGCGCCCAGCCCCTCCAGCTCCCCCGCGAGCCTCCTAGCCTCCTCGAGGGCGCCGCCCCCGCCCGTGTGGTAGGCCTCGAGCACCCTGCCGCCGAGGGCCACGCTCCCCCGCCGGAGCCTGGAAGTGTCGACCCCGTCGGCCCGGAGGCTCCCCACGGCCCCCCTATCGCTGGGGTCCACTATGTGAGCCTCCCCCCCGATGCCCGTGCTCCGGAGGGCCACCGCGAGGTCCAGCCGCTCCCTCCGCCTGGCGAGTATGACTACTGGCAGGTAGAAGAACACGTGGTAGGGTGGTATGATGTAGAGTGCCGCCGCCGTCGTCACGGGCCCGCGGTTGACCCAGTACCTGGCCCGGAAGCCCACCAGGTAGCCGAGGTACCAGTACCTCTTGTCCCTAGGGCGGAGCGCCTCCTCCAGGTCCCTCGCCACCCAGGCTATCCTCCTGATCATCCTCCTCCTGAAGTGGAAGAACCAGATCACCGCGGGGAAGCTCGCCAGGGCCACCAGCACAACGGCGGCCGCCGCAGCCCCCCGGAGCCACTCGGGAATCCCCAAACCCGCCCAGCCCCCCGGCGGCCAGCCAGGCCCCCGGCTGTTATGCCTTCCCAGGGCGTACCGACGCCCGCGCTTTTAGAACATTTAAAAACACCTTACCTCCGATACTACCGGTAGGACACCCCACTAGAGTCAAACCCATAGGGGGTGGGGTAGGTGAATGGGAGGGCAGCGCTTGGCGCCATCGTGACCATCCTCGGGGTGATATTCCTAATCTACGGGATAGCCTACGGCGCCGCCAACAAGAAGATCGGCACGTACGCCACCGTCAAGTTCGACAACGCCACGAAGACCCTCAAGGTGGAGGGCAAGCCCGCCGGGCTCGACAGGGAGTCCGCCACACTCATCCTAGGCTGGTTCCTCATACTTGTAGGGCCAGCCATCTGGGTCGGCGAGGTGCCCGCAACCATTAAGGGAAGAGTCGGGGGTGGGGCCCAGTGAGCGTTGTAATGATCGAGATAGCTGTTATAGTCTTCGTGATCTACGCTATAGCATATATCTACTATGGTAGGAACCTGCTCGAGCGGAGGGTCGTCAGGGCTGACCCCAACAGGAAGACCCCAGCCATCGAGAAGTTCGACGGCGTAGACTACGTGCCGGCCAACAAGTACGTCCTCTACGGCCACCACTTCGCCAGCATAGCCGGGGCCGGCCCCATAGTAGGCCCAGCCATAGCGATGGCCTACGGGTGGTTCCTCCCGCTGCTCTGGGTGCTCTTCGGCAACGTCTTCATAGGGGCCGTGCACGACTACCTGGCTCTCATGGCGAGCGTGCGCTACGGCGGCCTCTCGATAATGAGCATCAGCGAGAACGTGATGGGCAGGAAGGCCAAGTACATATTCCTAGTCTACGTGTACTCGGCGCTGATCCTGGTCGTGGCAGCATTCCTCAGCGTCGCCGCGGTACTCTACACAATCGAGCCCAAGGCTGCCACGCAGGCGATAATCTACATGCCACTAGCCCTGATGCTTGGAGTGATGGTGTACAGGCTTAACATCGACGTCAAGCTATCCACGGCGATAACGCTAATCCTCGCAGCGCTAGGGTTCTACTACGCCTACAAGGTGCCGCTCCTCGTCGGTTACCACCCAGCCGCTTCGATACCCAAGGAGACCGTCTTAGCCTACGCTAACGCCACTGGGATAGACGTAATCCATGCGCAGCTCAAGGCGATGAAGCTCGTGTGGGAGCCCACCTACCACTTCTGGGTGGTCGTGCTAGCGCTCTACGCCTTCATAGCCGCCAGCCTGCCTGTGTGGTACCTGCTACAGCCGAGGGACTACCTCAACGCCTACCTCCTCTGGACCTTCATCGCGATAGCGGGCGTTAGCGCGATACTAGTTTTCAATGAGCCCCTCCGCCTCCCCGCCTACACCAGCTTCGCGCCGCCGATCTTCCAGAAGCAGCCCACGCCCTTCTGGCCCGCGATACCATTGATCATCGCCTGCGGGGCCCTGAGCGGGTTCCACTCCGTGGTAGCTAGCGGTACAAGCAGCAAGCAGCTCTCCAGCGAGATGGACGCCCTGCTTGTCGGCTACGGAGGCATGCTCACCGAGGGCGCTGTCTCCAGCCTCGCCGTGATACTACCCATATCCATAGCCTACCAGGCGCCCGACCTTGTCAAGCTCCTCGGGAGCGCCGACCTGCTCAAGATGAACGCTATAGGCAGGTTCGCCACTGGCTACGGCTACATGGTCGGCGAGGCCGTGAGTAGGCTGGGCGGCAGCTTCGGCACGGCCTTCAGCGTGTTCAAGCTCTTCTCCCTGATAGCCCTAGCCACCTTCATACTCACAACGCTAGACACGGCGACCAGGCTCGCGAGGTTCGCGTGGCAGGAGATGTTCGACTGGCTGGAGGAGAAGAGCCCTGTCGCCTACAGGGTCATAGCTAACAGGTGGAGCGCTAGTATCCTCGCAGTGCTCTTCGGCGCTGTGATGGCATACCCGACAGTGGTGATAGGTGGGAAGCTATTCGGAGCCTACAGGGTGGTGTGGCCGGCCTTCGCCGGCGTGAACCAGCTCATGGCGGCGCTAGCCCTGCTCACGAGCGCCCTCTGGGTCTACGCCATACTCAGGATACGCGGAGGCACGGCATGGCTGATAATGGTGCCAGCCCTCTTCCTATGGCTGACAGTGACCGTCGCCCTCGGCTGGTGGCTCGTGGTGGTGATGCCGCACGTGCCAGCCATACAGAGGGCGGGCTCCGGCATAATCGTCGCCGTAAGCCTGCTGCTAAACCTGGTACTGATAGGGCTCTTCGCCAAGGGCCTCAGCAGCGCCTCCAAGGCGAGGCCAGCCTAGCCCCGCCCAGCCCCCAGCCTGTAGCCCCCTCCTTTCTTCCAGGGCCCCTGTGGCCCCGCGCGTATTAGCTCCCCCCAGCCCACTATACTGGGGTGGACAACGCTATGGGGAGGCTGCGCGGCGCCCTCCGGATGGCGGCGGCGAGCCTCAGGGAGGTGGCGGCCCTCTTCCGGGGGCTCTTCACGGCGCTCGAGGAGCAGAGCGTCGAGACTCTCCAGCTCCAGCTTAGGGAGATGGAGAACGCCTTCCTAAGCCTCGTGCTGGGGGGCATGGTTGGCCTGCCCCTGGTGCCCATGGGCCTCGCCGCCGAACTGGCGCCCCTCCTGAGGGAGGAGGTTAGGGTTATGGAGAGGATGCACTTCCTCGGCGCCGACGTCCTGGCCGACTACTTCTCCTCTCTGGGTGGTGAGTGGTGACCCAGCCCCTGCAGGAGGCGGGGAGGGGCCTCGAGGCCCTCGAGGGGGCCCTGCTCCGCGGCGCGGGCAGGGGGCACGTCTACTTCTCGGTGGGCAAGGGGGGAGTCGGCAAGACCACTGTGAGCATACTCTCGAGCATAGCCCTGGCCAGGCATGGGCGCACGCTCCTAGCCAGCCTCGACCCGGCCAAGCACCTCCTCGAGTACCTCGGCCTCCGGAGGGTCGCGAGGCCCCAGAGGACCCCCGCGGGCTTCGAGGCAGTACAGTACGACGTGGAGACCATCGCTAGGAGGGTGGCCGAGGAGTACGCTGTCCTACTACGCCAGGTCATGCCGGGCCTCACGGTGGTGAACCTCGACGGCGTGGTCAGGGCGGTCAGGCACGCCCCGGGGTTCGAGGAGGAGGTGTTCCTCAGGATACTGAGGGAGCTCACCTCCAGGCTCGGCCGCGGCCTCGACTACCTGGTCGTCGACACCCCACCCACGGGGGTGACGCACAGGATACTCAACCTCCCACGCCTCTACATGCTCTGGCTCACCCACCTCCACCAGCTGCGCCTCAAGATAGTCTCGCTACGCTACACCATAGCCAAGATCATGAGGCAGGACTACAAGCCCGACGACCCGGTGCTGCGCAAGCTCGAGAGCCTCATGGGGGAGAACAAGAGGCTGGCCGACCTCCTCCGGGACCCCGCCAGGGCGAGCCTCATACTCGTAGCAACCCCCGAGCCCCTCCCAGTCTACGAGACCAAGACCAGCATACGGGTGGCGAGGGACCTGGGCATGAGGGTG
>JALSQL010000153.1 GCA_026985435.1 Acidilobaceae archaeon | reverse complement strand
CCCGAGGCTCAGGGGGCTCCCGTAGCTCCCCCCTACTCCTCCTAGACCTGATAGCGTGGAGCACGTCGACCCCGGGGCCGCTCCGGGGCTCGGGCAGGTCCACAACCTTGGCCTGGCCGAGCTCCTCGTAGTAGCCCCCCGCGGGCGGCGGGTACCTCGTGGGGCCCCCATGGCAGTCCTCGTAGAGGGAGACGATCACGTGGTACAGCCGCGCCGGGTCGCCAGTCTCCTCGGCCAGCCTGAGCCCAGCTAGGAAGAGCTGGAACCCCCTGCCACCCAGGAGCCTCCTCAGCCCCCTCAGGCCCCGGCAGGGCCGGGAACCCCCAGGGGCTGGCGGCCGCGAGCCCCCGGGAGGCCCGCTATCCCGGCGGGCGGCTGGCCCCCCGGCGCTTCAGGGACTCGTACTCGTATGCTACAAGGTACAACACGAGGCCCCCCAGGCCGGGGAGCCGCTCTAGGAGCCTCCTAGCGGCCCCCTCGGCGTCCCTAGCGCCGAGCACTACCCGGAGGCCCCGGGCGACCGCCAGGTCGCTCATGGGGCCCAGGGGGAAGCCCGGGGAGACCATCGCGACGGCCAGCTGGGCGGTCCACCGGCCGACGCCGTAGAGCCTGGTTAGCTCCCCCGCCACGCTCCAAGGATCGGCCTCCACCTCCCTCAGGCTTGGCAGCCTCCCCTCGACCTCAGCTAGCGCCACCTCGATCAGCGCCCGCGCCTTCAGCCTCGTGAGGCCGAGGCGCCTCAGGTCGTCGGGGCTCAGGGCGGCCAGCCTATCGGCCTGCGGGTGCCAGTAGTAGAGGGCGCCCCCCGCCTCCAGCCTCCACCCATAGGCCTCCACGAGCCTCGAGTAAACCCTGAGGGCTGCGGGGAGGGCTATCCTCTGCTTCACTATACTATCGAGGAGCGCCGCGTAGACGCTCGTACACCTCCCGGGCCGCAGGCCCGGGTAGCGGCTGGCGAGCAAGTATAGCCTCTCGTCGACGCCCCTGAGCTCCTCCACGAACCTAGAGTAGTCGAAGTCGGCCCTAACCATGAGGCCCAGCAGAGCCACAGCCTCCTCGGCGGCTTCCCGGCTGGGCGCGCGGGCGACAGCCTCCACTCTGGGGCTCCACGGCTCGCCCTCAAACCTGGCGTCGACGCCGACGAGCCCGGCGCTGGTGGGCACGGCGACGCGCATCAGGCGGGCGCCGCGGAGCCATATGTGGGGCGAGGGCCTGCCCTCGACGCTGAACCTATCGAGGTGCGGGGTGAACTGGAAAGGCGCCCGGGGCTTTAGTGTGAAGGCGTAGGAGACCGCCACGCTGGGCCACCCGGAGGGCTGGCAGCCTAGGCCAGCTCCACTTATAGACAGCGGTCGCCCTGGAGGGTTAAAAACAGGCGCTAGTAGGCGGCGGTGCCCAGTGGGGCGCCCCCAGCTTATAGTGCCTGCTAGCCAGGCAGTAGGGCATGGAGGGCGTCAATCCTTGACAACGTATAGGGTTGAGGAGGTGGCGGACGGATTCTATATATTGAGGGTGAATGATAGGTACACGAGGTTCTTCGAGGCCCTCTGGGAGATACCGGAGGGTATAACGTACAACGCCTACCTGCTCCAAACCCCCGAGGGCGACGTCCTGTTCGACGGCTGGAAGAAGCCCTTCGCCGCGCTACTGGTTGACGCGCTAGAGCAGGTTACAAGCCCAGACAGGCTAAGGTACATCGTGGTAAACCACATGGAGCCCGACCACAGTGGGAGCCTCGAGGAGGTGGCCAGGTGGGCCCCGGAGGCTAGGGTCCTAGGGCACCCGCTGGCCGGGAAGATGATGGCTGCCTACCCCAGGGCCCGGGGGAGGTTCAGGCCGGTGAGGGACGGGGAGGTGCTGGAGATAGGCGGGGAGAGGATACGCTTCATCCACACGCCGTGGCTCCACTGGCCCGAGACCATGATGAGCTGGCTCGAGTCGAGGAGGGTTCTGGTTACGTGCGACGCTTTTGGGGGATACGGGATATTCGAGGGGATATACGACGACGAGTGCACACGCTGGGACGACGCTGTGAGGGCTATGAAGAAGTACGTCGTAACCGTGATAGGCCACTACAGGGACTGGATAACCAGGAACCTGGGGAAGCTCTCCAAGCTAGGGGTGGAGCCCCGGCTCATAGCCCCGGCGCACGGGCTGGTGTGGAGGCGCGACCCGAAGAAGGTCATGGAGATCTACGAGAGCCTCGCGAGGGCGGAGCCCGTGAAGGGCAAGGTGCTAGTGCTATACGCCTCCATGTACGGCACCGTCGAGATGATTGTGAGAAGGATAGCGTGCTCGCTCAGCAGGGCCGGCCTCAAGCCGGTAGTGTACGGGTTCACCGACTCCACGAGGCCCCTGGTATCTGAGATACTCACGGACGCCATAGACTCCGAGGCAATAGTCATAGCGGCCCCCACCTACGAGGCGGAAGCGTTCCCACTGATCAGGTTCGCGGCCGAGGAGATATGCTGGAAGGCCAGCGACGGGAAGAGGGTTGTGATAGTGTCCTCTTACGGGTGGGGTAGCGTGGCCGCCAAGAGGCTAAAGGAGGTATTGGAGGGGTGCAAGTACGGGGTCATAGACGTTATAGAGTATAACGCCATAGGGCCAGCGGCGATAGAGCCCAGCGAGGCCGAGAGAATAGCGGGAGAGGTGGCCAGGGCGATAGCAGGCGGGGCTGGTGGCTAGATCGTTAGGTCGAGCACCCTTCCAGCCCTCTCTATATCCTCCTTGCTGGGCTTCCTGGCCTTAGGGTCGACGATCTTGATGACTCGCCCCGCCAGCAGGAGGAGCGTGGCTGTCAGGTCCTGCAGGTTCTCCCGGACGCTCTCCCCGATGCTGAGCCCGCTTATGCTCTCGGCGAGGTAGTCCAGTATAGGGTCTAGGTCGAGTCTAGGGTCGTTCAGCCTCTCCCTCTCCCTGCGGTACTCCTCTATGGTCCTCTCCAGCGCGAGAGTGATGGGGAGGTCGATCCACTCGACAACCTCGTCGCCCCGGGCGTACGCGCGCCTCTGGCCCGCGAGGAGTAGGTCCCTGAGCTTCCTGCTGGCAAGGTCTATTATCTGCTCCGACCTCCCCTTATCCAAGTCTAGGCCCAGGAACCTCCTATAGAGGGCTTCCAGCCTCGAATAGCCGACTATCCTGGCCATCCCAACCATCCTCCGAGCTAGCGGGAGCCGCGGCGTCGACGGTGTATTATATAGTTATGGTTAACTGTTGATGTGTCAAATATTTAAATAATGGTGAACGTGCTGGCTGCCCGGTGTCTGCTATGCTCAGGATATCCCAGGGGCTGCTCAGGGCTCTGGAGGAGTCCATAGACAGGGGCTGGTTCCGCTCGGGCGAGCTGGAGAGTGTGCTGGGCGGCAGGGAGGAGGCGTTCTACACCCTCCTAGAGGGCTTCAGCTTAGGGCTCTTCCGATACCGTGGAGAGGACGAGTTCGAGGTGAGGAGCGAGGGCCTCGAGATCCTGGACGCGTGGCGAGAGGCTGGCAGGCCCGACACTGACCCGTGGATCGACAGTAGGGTATACAGCATGCTGAGGGCCCAGTCGTACTCGCCCAGCAGCCCGCCCGGGGATTGGGCTGAGATACTCTCGGATAGGGGCTTATACGTGCCTGGGAGGGGCCTCTCCAGCGCTGCCCTGAAGCTGCTAGACCTCGCCCAGAGGCTGGAGAGGAGCATAGTACTAACAAAATCCATGGCGCGGGCGCTCCTAAACAGCCCCGAGGGGCCGGCCCGAAGGGAGGCGTACGGGCGCTTCCAGCCCGTCTACGAGGCTATGGGGCTCGTTGTCGGCACGGTGCCGCTGGCCCCCTACTATAGCCTGACGCTCCCCGGCAGGCTGCTTAGGAGGGCCGTTCAGAGGCTCAACCTGGACGCCCCCTGGCCGAGCGTTGTGAACCCGTGGATAGTCGCTAGGCTCGAGAAGGCCGAGAGGGGGGAGGCCCTAGAGCCTGAGGAGGCAGCCGTGCTCGGCACGATAGGCTACACCAAGCCGACAGGGGGCCTCTCATACGCTGGCAGGCTCGTGCTCGAGGCTGTCAAGGCGCATCGTAGCGCCAGGCTCAGGCCGCCCATGGCCCTCTCCCCGAGGGAGGAGACGCTCCTGCTCGTGGTCAGGGACCTGTGGAGGGAGAAGGAGGAGAAGTCCCCGAACCTCCTGGTGGGGAAGGAGGAGATAGCGGAGAGGCTGGCTGAGAGGCTAGGCGCCGACAGTGGTAGGGTGCCGCTAGACCTCCTACACCTGGAGTCCCTAGGCTTGCTGGAGGAGGCGGAGGAGGAGGGTAGAACCGTCTACACGCTCACCCGGGAGGGCGAGGCTCTGGCGGGCGCGCCGGGCACGGGGAGGGGCGCCCCGGCGGTGGCGATCAAGGCGCTCACCTACCCATACGCCCTCCTAAGCCCCCACACCGAGTGGGTGGAGGAGGCCTCCAGGCATGGCATCGTAGGCACGGGCGGCCCAACCAGGAGGGGCATCATACTAGCGCGCCTAAGCGGGGCTAGGAGGTTCCCGCTGCTCACCAGGCCCGAGGCAGCGGGCCTCCAGAGGATACCAGACGAGAAGAGCGTCACCAGGGAGGAGATAGCCGCCACCATAGAGTCCGAGGGCGGGGACCCCTGGGAGAGCCTGGAGAGGCTCGAGACTCGCGGTCTGGTCGAGACGCTCCCAGACGGCAGGGTGATCCTAACTAGGGCGGGCCGCCTGCTGAAGACGGCGCTCATAGGGGTGCCCACCGGGATAGCCACCCCTGTGTACCCAGTGCTGGTCAGGGTCCTCAGGGCAGTAGAGGAGTACGGGACCGATGACGTAGCCCGCCTGGCCGGCAAGCTACGCCTCCCGCCAGGCGAGGTTAAGGCCGCGCTGACAGTGGCGAGGAGCGCAAAGTACCTGGGGAGGAAAGGCGGCCTAACCGCCGCTGGCAGGGCGATACTGGAGGCCCTCAGGGAGCTCGAAGGCCAGGCACCCGCTGGCGGGGAGCTGTAGCCCCTCGCCCCGGGCAGCCCAGCCTCAGGACCCTATAGCCCTAGCCACCCCTAGATCCGCGAGGGCAGCCCTGATAGGAGCCCGAGGAGGGCGGCCAGGGGCCTCCTCTCCCCTCAACGGTGCCAGGGTGGAGGGGGAGCCCAGCTAGGAGTTGGTGGATGGGGGCTCTAAAGGACTCTAAAAAGGGGCGTGTGCTAGGAGCCGGGTAGGTTTAGGGATGGGGGCTACTGCTCGACCTTTATCTCCTTCCTGGCCTCCCAGAGGCCGTGCAGGTTGCAGTAGGTTATGGCGTAGAGGGTGCTGTTCTTCTTCAGCTTGAGGGTCAGGGTGACCTCGGGCTCGGTGTACTCGGGGCCGAACTCGACAGTGGCCACGTGGACCGGGTTGAAGGGCCTGCCCTCCTCGTATATGTAGAGCTCCACCTTCCTGATGCTGTGGACGTCCCTCATCTCATGGGGGCCAACCTTTATCGTAACCTTGAAGGGCTCGCCAGCCTTAACGGTGTCGGGCGCCTCGATCTTGGCGGTGTGGGTCTCAGCCTTGCTTATCACCTGCTCGGGGGCCTCCTCCTGGGTGTATATCAGCTTCCCAAAGGGCTCCGCCATCGCTCTCACCAGCACTTGTCTGTGGTGCCCTGGGCTTAATTTGCTTGGCCACATATCCCCACGCATAGTAACAGGACCTATAAACCGGTCGAGCGCGGGGCCCCGGGCCCCAGCGCATTGGGGCCCGGGTTTGGAGGAGGGGCTAGCGGGTTAGCCTGCTAGCTATGTAGGACTCGTAGGGGACGTCGAGCTCCTCGTCCGGGCCGAGGACGCCGCGGTTGCGGAGGATCTCGCGGGTCAGTATCCAGTATAGCAGGGCCAGGCTCCTCCTGCCCTTATTGTTAGCGGGGATTATGAGGTCTAGATTCTCTATCTTATTATCGGTGTCGGCGAAGGCCACCACCGGCACCCCTATCTTCGAGGCCTCCTCTATCGCCTGCCTGTCCGTCCTCGGGTCTGTCACCAGCACAACGTCGGGCTCCATGTAGAACTCGAGGTGGGGGTTGGTGAAGACGCCGGGGACTACCCTGCCAGTTATAGTCTTACACCCGACCCTCTCGCACATCATGCGGGCCGGCTTCTGGCCGTAGAGCCTCGTGGAGACGACGACGATCTTCTCGGGCTCGAAGCCCGCCAGGAACCTCGACGCTATCCGCAGCCTCTCATCAATCTTCATAACGTCGAATATGTAGAAGCCGTCGGGGCTTATCCTGTAGACGAACCTCCTCATATACTTGGTGCATATCTGGGTCCCGAAGACTACTCCCGCCTTCTTGTACATCTCCACGGGGACCAGCGTCTCCCTCTGGGTGGGCGTGCTCACTCCTCCACCACCCCCTCAACCTCACCCGTGCTCCGGGCCGCGCGCATGCGGACTATATGGTACGCGGCGATCTCCTCTATGTAGGTGATGCTTGTGAAGAGGGTGCGCCTGCAGCAGTACCTGGTAACACCCAGGTCGTCGAGGACCCGCGCCGGGTCCTCCCCCGACTCCACCCTCCTCCTGAACTCCTCCCACAGGTGGCCCAGGGGGGCGCCGCACGTGAAGCACCTTACGGGGGGAAGCAAGCCCGTGGCACCCCCTCCCTACCTGTAGCTCTTCTGCCAGCGCCTCCTAGCGCTGTAGCGCATGTACTTCTCGGGCTCGGTCCTCCTCGGGTCGCCGGCTAGCATGGTCCTATCGTAGTCCTCGAAGATCTCGCGGAGCCACTGGGATATCTCGTTCATCCTCGCGCACTCCTCGCCCTCGCCCTCGCAGCGGAAGTACTCTACTAGCCCGCGGGCTATCGCCATGCGGACAGCGTCAGCCTGACCCATAACGCCGCCCCCCTGAACGTTGACCTCTATGTCTACTAGGCCCCTAACGCGCTCCCCCGCGAGCAGGAGG
>JALSQL010000152.1 GCA_026985435.1 Acidilobaceae archaeon | reverse complement strand
TACACCGTAGGCTACCAGGTGGCCGAGACCATGCTAGAGCACGGGAGGGTGGCGAGCATCAAGGAGGGCATGCGGAGGGCCGTCGAAGTGCTGAGGAGCGTCCTCATGCCCGACCCCGAGAAGAGGGCGAGGAACTACCCCCACGAGCTCAGCGGCGGCATGAAGCAGAGGGCCGTCATAGGCATAGGGCTGAGCAACCAGCCCCGCCTGCTCATAGCCGACGAGCCCACCACGGCGCTCGACGCCACGGTGCAGGCCCAGATAATGGACCTCCTGATGGACCTCAGGAGGAGGGAGGGCCTGACGGTCCTCCTGATAACCCACAACATGGGCCTAGTGGCTCAGGTGTGCGATAGGGTCGCCGTCATGTACGCTGGGAACATAGTGGAGGAGGCGCCAGTCGAGGAGCTCTTCCGGAACCCGCTGCACCCCTACACCCGCGCCCTCCTCCGCGCGGTGCCCAACCCCGCCAGGAGGGTGGTCAGGCTGGAGTCCATACCGGGCACGGTCCCCAACCTCGTCAGGCCGCCCCGGGGCTGCAGGTTCCACCCCCGCTGCCCCAGGGCCATGAAGGTGTGCACCGAGAGGAAGCCGCCGGACATCTGGGTAGGCGAGGACCACAGGGTGGCCTGCTGGCTCTACGCCCGCTAGGGGGTGGCCGGGGTGGCCGTGCTGGTCGAGGCGAGGAACCTGAAGAAGTACTTCCCGGTCAGGGGGCTCTTCCGCACCCGCGGGTACGTGAGGGCCGTCGACGGCGTGAGCTTCAGGATAGAGAGGGGGCAGACGCTGGGGCTAGTAGGGGAGAGCGGCTGCGGCAAGACCACCGTGGGCAAGCTGGTGCTCCGCCTCCTCGAGCCCACCAGCGGTGAGGTCCTCTTCGACGGGAGGAACATCTACACCCTGAAGGGGAGGGAGCTGCGGGAGTTCCGGAGGAGGGCGCAGATGGTCTTCCAGGACCCCTACTCGAGCCTCAACCCGCGCATGACGGTGTTCCAGCTCCTCACCGAGCCCCTGAGGGTCCACGGCGTGAAGGTCGACGATCCCGAGAAGTTCGCCGTAGACCTCCTCTACAAGGTCGGCCTCAACGAGACCCACCTCTACAGGTACCCCCACGAGTTCTCCGGCGGGCAGAGGCAGAGGATAGCAATAGCCAGGGTGCTCGCCCTCCAGCCCGAGTTCCTGGTGCTAGACGAGCCGACGAGCGCCCTAGACGTGAGCGTGCAGGCCCAGATACTCGAGCTGCTCAGGGGGCTGCAGAGGAAGTACAACCTCACCTACCTCTTCATAAGCCACGACCTCGGCGTCGTCAGGTACATGAGCGACTACATAGCGGTCATGTACCTGGGCAAGATAGTGGAGTACGGCCCCGCCGAGGAGGTATTCGAGAAGCCCCTCCACCCCTACACCCAGGCGCTCTTCTCCGCCATACCCATCCCAGACCCCAGCCAGGCCAGGAGGCGGAGGAGGCTCCGCATAACCGGCGAGCCCCCCAGCCCGATAAACCCGCCCAGCGGCTGCAGGTTCCA
>JALSQL010000151.1 GCA_026985435.1 Acidilobaceae archaeon | reverse complement strand
CTCTTGGCCATCTCGACTATGCTCCTCGGCACGCGTAGCTTGAGCACCGCGCGCTTGTAGCCGGTGTAGCGCCTCCTGGCCCCGCCTGCTACGGCCGTCGCGCTGTTAGCGTACAGCCTCGGCCCGGTGACCGCCCTGCCGCCGAAGATGGATTTGAGGAGCGTGGCGAGCGCCTGGCCCCTCTCGCCGCTCGCGTATAGACGCGCGCTGCACCACCCGCCCCGGCACCTGAACCTCGCCGGGTTGAGCGCGTAGACGACAGCGGCCCTCACGCCGGGAGACGCGGGCAAGTGGCGGCCCCCAGCACAAGCACCCCAGCCACCCGCCTATAGCCCCTGCCAGCGGAGCAGTGACACCCGTGCACATTTTGCACAATCGAGGGGCGCCCCCAGCCCGTGCCAGTCATCGCCAGGTTAGGCTCGCGGCGCCAGCGGCACCCCAGGCTGGCCCAACGCCAGCCCCGGACCCCCTCATCCCACACCGCGACACCCGTGCACGCTTTGCACAGAAGCCGCACCCGCCAGGGTCGAGCCAGGTGCCCGGGGGAGGCCAGGCCCCCGGGGGGTTGCCCACGCCAGCCCCGCAAGGTCCACGGCGCGACACCCGTACCCGCTTTGCACACGAGCCGCCTCCGCGCCCTTCCCCCGGAGCGCTCGGCTCCCCGAGAGCCTCTGAGCAGTCCAAGGCCGGGCGGGGCCTCTCGACCCACCCTCGTGGACCCATGCCCGTTTTGCACACGAGCCCCCCGGGTGGCCCGGGCACCGGAGCCCGTGGGAGCCCGGGCGGGTTGCGTCCAGGGACCGGGTCGCGAGACCCTTCCACATTTTGCACAGCCGGATGGAGGGTTGTGGGTGGGGGCGGTTGCTCGTGGCGTGCTGGGGTAGGCTGTGCGTGTGGAGGGGTAGGGTCGTGCCGGTCGAGGCTTACGCCGCGCTGCTGCTGGCGAGGGTCTACAAGTGCCCGAGACCATGGAAGGCAGCCAGGATGGCCTTGGGGCTGGGGGATGCGGGGGAGGAGGCGTGTAGGCGCGCGGCGGTGGAGGCGCGGAGAGACCCGCGCCGCGTTGTCGAGCGGTACGCTCGCCTAGCGCCACCCACAGGCTGGCGGGCGCTGCTCGAGGGGAGGCTGCTGGCACCGGTGGACCTGGACCACCTCGACTTCTGGGCGCACGCCCTGGCCTCCGCCGGGGCGTGGCTCATCCTATGCGACGATACCGTATGCTACCCGGCTCCCAGGGGCCTCTGGCCCCTAGACCCGAGGTACGGGGACCTCGTCGGGGTGCTCCACGGGCTGGCGCTCGAGGCGGGCGTGGCTGGCTCGCGCGCATGGTCCACTCTAACAGTGAGGGTGCGGGACGCTGAGGAGGCCGTGAAAATCGTAGAGGAGCTCCAGGAGCGGGCGGCGCGGCTCGCCCGGAGGCTAGTACTTGACTCCCAGGGCCCTGGCTAGTGTCCTGGCCGCGTTGACCGCCTCCTCCCAGCGCCTCCTCGCGTCCTCTGCCGTCAGCCTCCCGTGGTACTCGATGACCCCG
>JALSQL010000150.1 GCA_026985435.1 Acidilobaceae archaeon | reverse complement strand
GGTGGGGGCCAGCTTTAACCGCGCCCCCCGGGCTCCGCTGATAAGGCCTGGGGACCCCGGCTCGGGGCGGCCCTGTGGGGGTCGGCCGGTTGGAGGTTCCCGCTGGGGGCTCGGTGCTGGTGGTGGACTTCGGGGGCCAGTACGCCCACCTCATAACCCGCGCCCTGAGGAGCCTCGGGGTCTTCGCCCTGCTCGTGAGCGCCTCCCAGGGCGCCAGCGGGCTCCTGCGTGAGGCCTCCCAGCGTGGGGCCCGGGGGGTGGTGCTGAGCGGGGGCCCCTCCAGCGTGTGGGAGGCCGGCCACGACGGCGTGGCCGAGGCGGCTCTCAGCCTGGGCGTCCCGGTGCTCGGCATATGCTACGGCCACCAGCTCCTCGCCAAGGTCCTCGGGGGCAGGGTCGGCAGGGCGCCGCGGGGCGAGTTCGGCCCCACGATCGTCGAGGTGCTGGAGGAGGACACGATACTCCGGGGCCTGCCGGGGCGGCTGCGCGTGTGGATGAGCCACAACGACGCCGTCCTCGAGCCGCCGCCGGGGGCTAGGGTTCTAGCCCGCAGCCCCGGCTCGCCCGTGGCTGCCTTCGAGCTCCAGCGGCCCGGCGGCCCCCGGGTCTACGGGGTCCAGTGGCACCCGGAGGTGGCCCACAGCCAGGGGGGCCTGGAGCTGCTGGGGAACTGGGCCAGCCTGACCGGGCTCCTGGGAACGTGGAGGCCCGGCGACATTGTGGGGGAGCTTGTGGAGCAGGTCCGGAGGGCCGCGCCGGCCGGCGTGGCGGTCGCCGCGGTCAGCGGCGGCGTCGACTCGACGGTAGCAGCCGTCATAGCGCAGATGGCTCTCAGGGAGAGGCTGGTCCCCGTGTTCATAGACCACGGGCTCCACCCGGAGGGGGAGGTCGAGCGGGCCCTGGGGATCCTCCGGGGGAGCGGCCTCGACCCGGTGGTCGTGGATGCGCAGGAAGAGTTCCTCTCCGCCCTCCGGGGCGTGGTTGACCCCGAGGAGAAGAGGAGGGTCGTGGGGAGGGTGTACGGGGAGGTGCTCCTCAGGGAGGCGAGGAGGCTGGGGGCGGAGTACCTGGTGCAGGGCACGATATACCCCGACGTCATAGAGTCGGGGGCCAGGCCGGGCGCCGACGTTATCAAGACACACCACAACGTCGGCGGCCTGCCGAAGGGGCTCGGCCTGAAGCTCATCGAGCCCCTACGATGGCTCTACAAGGACGAGGTGCGGGAGATAGCCAGGGCCCTCCGCCTCCCACGGGAGCTGCTGGAGAAGCAGCCCGTGCCCGGGCCGGGGCTGGCGGTCAGGGTTGAGGGCGAGGTCACCCCCGAGAAGCTGGCGATCGCCAAGAGGGCCGACGCCATAGTCAGGGAGGTGGTCGAGCGGCGGGGGCTCCACAGGGGCCTCTGGCAGTACTTCGCCGTGCTCACAGCGTCGAGGGCGACGGGGGTGAAGGGGGACAGGAGGAGCTACGGGTACGTGGTCGCCGTCAGGGTGGTGGAGAGCAGGGAGGCGATGACCGCCGCCCCGGCTAGGCTGCCCTGGGAGGCCCTGGAGGAGATGGCGGCCCGCATAACCGGAGAGATACCCGGGGTCACCCGCGTGGTCTACGACGTCACGCCGAAGCCCCCAGCTACGATAGAGTGGGAGTAGCCCCGGAGGGGCCACGCTGATTAACCCTGAAGCCTGCCAGCTCGGCCCCAGGCTCTGCCTAGTGTATAGACTGCCACTTGAGGGCGGTGCGAGGCTTGGCTGGCCAGCTGCCTCTCCAACTCTGGTAGCGCCCTCTTGGGTACGAGGTAGACCCAGGGCGCCAGCCTCTCCCCGCCCAGCCTCTTGACTAGCCCTCCGACGTGGTAGGTTTTGCCTTTGACTGTGACCCTCTTCCCCTCCAGGAGGACTCGCAACCTCTCCCGGGCGCTCTTGTCCCCCGGCGGCTCCACCTTGACCACGACCGGCCTGTCCAGGTCTAGGATGGACTGTGCGTACAGTATCCCCCTGTAGAGCACCGCCTCCCAGGCGTGGGGGCACCCGCCCTCGACGGCGCGGGGAACCCTCGACTCGACCCGGGCCTCCCGCAGGGCCCGGATCAGGATCTCCGGGCTGACCGCGGCCCTACTCCTGACTCGGTAGATGTGCATGGCGGCTGCCACACGGTAGTCCATCGTGGCACGGGCGGCAAGGTATAGCGCTAGCTGTAACCTCTCAGCCAACCCGAGCCTCCCGGCCCACCCGGGCAGGTCCACGCAGACACTACAGTCTCCCCTACACTCGTCCACACATAGTACCCATCCTTCGAGAGCCGGAACCAGCGTGCCGAGTTCAACCTTCACCCTGCATCACCCCCTCTTCATACCCCGAAGTAGAGGCGGCACGGTATCTCCTTAGGAACGCCTCGACCCTCCTCGTAGCTACACTATACTCGGCCGGGTCTACCTCACCCGCCACGCCCTCTAGGAGGCTCCGCAGCCGTTCCTCGTCCACCCTAACCCCCATCAGCTGGATGGCGCCCGCCAGGTGCTCTATGCTGGAGCCAAGGGCCTTAGCGACGAGGACGGCGTGGCCCTCAAGCACCCTCAAACCCCTAACGCTCACCACGTGCCCCAGCAGAGTCGTGGGCACGTAGATGCCGTGAACGGGGTACACTATCTCCACGGGCTTAGCAGCCTCAACGTAGAGCCTGCCCGCCTCAGATCTCCCCATAGGTAGGCCCCTGGAGATGAGCGCCTCCTCGACACGCTCATCGAACACCACTATGGGGTTGTCCACATACAAGTCCACGTCCTTCGTCTCATAGAGGTAGTCGTGGGGGAGCCAGCCCTGGAGTATCAGCGCATAAGTGCCGACTACTACTGGCCGGTAGCCCAGCGATTCTAGCACTCTCCATATACTCTTCAGAGTATCCTCTAGGCTCCCGCGCAACCTCCCATCCCACCACCCCTTTTCTGCCCAACGCATATAATGGTTGCGCCCTGTCCTGCCGCCCGCCAAAGGCTTATTATGTCAGTTTATGTCAGTGCAAACCATGGGATCAGAGCGGTAACTAGATGAGTGCCCCCGCCGCTGCTCTGGCCACGGTGCTCATAGCGTCTGGCATAGAGCTGCCTTGGAGGTCTATACGCTACCTCGTCATCTGGGGGGCGCCGCCAAGTATAGGAGTGTGCCAGGCTGCGCAAGATGCTTGTGGGGGCTCCCCGCTGGCAGGCGTGTCTAGGAGATACGTGCTGGTAGAGAGGAGCACAGATACAATACGGCTGTCAAAGGTGGAAGATGCACGAGGTTCAAGCTAGTAGTGGGGTGTGTGAAGCTTATCGCTAGGCTGGCGGGGCTCGCGGGGAACACGGTTAGGCTTAGAGGGCTGCTGAAAAGGTACGGGAACCTTGGACAGGTTTAGTGCTTGTATGGTTATCCTCAGCACCGTGTCCCCGGTAATAGTTGTCCCCGTGGCGTCCTGTAGTGTATTCCCGCGTGTAGCCCCCGCTAGTCTATTGCCACCGTAGAGTTTATCCCATCTACCGTGGCGGTGTAGCTTGCTGGCGGTACCCTGAACACGCATATGTCTAGGTCTAATCCAAAGCCTCGCAGCGTAGCCCTGGGCTAGTAGCGCAGCACTCGCGGCAATGAGAGGCTTAGGCATTAAAAATCGTTAGAAGTAATTCGGAAGATATTAAAACTGGGACAGCCCCCTGGTCGCGCGGTGGCGCCCTCTTGGCCTCTCTGCGTGTCAGGGTTCTAGTCGACAACTCAGCCCCGCTCCCCACGAGGCTCCTCCCCGAGTACGGCTTCTCCGCCCTCGTGGAGGACCTGCGGAGCGGTGTGAGGGTCCTATTCGACACGGGCAGCTCGGGGCTGGCGCTCGAGCGTAACCTCGCAGCCCTGGGCGTCGACCCCTCCACTATAGACTTCGTGGTTCTCAGCCACAGGCACTACGACCACACAGGCGGCCTGAGGAGGCTCCTGGAGCTGCGGGGTGGGAGGCCTGTTACGGTGGTGGCGCACGAGCGCCTCTTCGAGCCAGCCTACGCCCGGCTACGCCTGCTGGGCGGGGTCCTGAGGGACATCGGGCTCCCCCATGGGAGGCGGGAGCTCGAGGAGCTGGGGGCCCGCTTCCTGCTGGTGAGGGGCCCCGTCGAGCTAACCGACACCCTGACCGTTTCGGGGGAGATTCCGAGGGAGTGGGGGCCGAGCCACGCCTGGGGCATGCTCCGCCTCGAGGGCGGCCGGCTGGTTGAGGACGAGATGCTAGACGACATGGCCCTCTACGCTAGGGTGGAGGGGGGCCTGGTGGCGGTCACCGGCTGCGGGCACGCGGGCGTCGAGAACATTGTGGAGTACGGCCTCGAGCTCTCCGGGGAGGAGGGGCTCCACGCGCTCGTGGGGGGCCTGCACCTGCTCGGAGCCCCGCCGGGCAGGGTCGGGGAGGTCGTGGCCTACCTGAAGTCCAAGAAGCCCGGCGCCGTCGCCGCCATGCACTGCACCGGCCCCCTGGCGCAGGCGCCCCTGGCCGAGGCCCTCGGCGGCGCCTACAGGCTGGGGGGCGTGGGGTTCACCCTCGAGGCCTAGCGGCCCCTAGGGCCAGCGCGCCCTCCAGCTCCCTCGCCGCCGCGGCAGCCCAGCCAGCGGCCCCCGGGGGCGGGGATGCCAGGCTCTCGAGGCAGACGGGCGTGAGGGAGGCGTAGCCCGAGAGCACGGCCTGGACGTCGCTCCCCTCCCTGGCGTCCCAGTACCTGCTCCTGTAGCCGTGCCTCACCGGAGCCAGCGAGCGGCCCTCAGCCCTCACCTCTATGCGGTAGTTGTTCCACGCCATCCTAGCAACCCTGACCCCCCTCGGCGTGCCCTCGGGGACGTTCAGTACGAGCACCCGGGCCCCCCTCGGCGGCCCCCCGGCGGCGACGAGGCTTGCCAGCCTGGAGGCGAGGCGGGCTGCCACCCTGTAGTCGCCCGGCTCTAGGCCGGCGTCTGTCGCGAGGCTCACCGCTATGCCGGGCACGCCCTGAAGCGCGGCCTCCACGGCGGCCCCTATGGTGCCGCTCGTGAAGAAGTCCTCCAACCCCATGTTGGGCCCCCTGTTCACCCCCGACACCACGACATCGGGCCGCCTGGGGAGCAGGACCCTGAGCCCCGCGAAGACCGCCCCCGCCGGGGTGGAGTCTACCCACCACGCCTCCCGGGCGTGGCTCAGGTGGGCGCCCCCGTATGCTGCCGGGAAGCGGAGCGCCTTGCCCGTGCCGCTCTCCGGGCCCCGCGGCGCCACCACGTAGACCTCGTGGCCCTCCCTGGCCAGCTCCTCGACCAGAGCCCTAAGCCCCGGCGCCCCTATGCCGTCGTCGTTGGTGGCGAGGACCACACCCACGAGCCCGCACCCCCAGCGGCCGCCCCCAGCGAGGCAGCCAGCTTAAACGCTGCGACACCAAACCACCGGGCCGGGGGGGCTATGGGGACCGGGCTATACGGCGGAGCCGCCCCGGCGATGCGCTGGTGCCGCGGCTCCAGCCACCGGCCGACCCCCCCGCCAGCGCCCCTAGGCGCCCTAGGCGGGGGGCGTCTGGGTGGTAGACGTTAAAACTCCCGGGCACCTAGCGGCCCCCTAGGAGCCCCCCGGATGGGGGGTGGGGTGGCGCTACTGGCTAGGCCCGCGTTCGAGCTGACGAGGAGGAGCCGCGCCCTACTCTCTCTCCTCGGAGTCGTGGCTCTCGTGGCGCCGCCCCTGGCGCTCCTCTCCAGCAGGATCCCCCCACCCCTGGTGGGGCTAGTGCTCGCCGCCTCGTGGGCCGCACTCTACGCCCTCACCCCCAGGATCCTCGGCTCCCTCGTCTCCCGGGCCGCCCGCGCCGTGTGGGGGCTCGAGGGAGGCGGGGCCCCCGGGGAGCCGCCGGAGCCTCAGGGCGCCCCTGAGGTGCTCGAGGATCTCGCGGGCATCGCGGAGGAGCCCCCGGCCCCCGGCCTCCACGCCCAGATGGATATCGGGGACGCCGCCCTGCTGGCGTGGGGGCTGGCGAGCGGCCTGGCCCGGGAGATAGCTGGTGGGAGGGTTAGGGTCTACGTTGCCGTCCACGACGACGGCCTGATATACTATGTCTACCCCGAGAACTACGGCGAGGAGGTATA
Organism: Acidilobaceae archaeon; assembly: GCA_026985435.1. Classification (GTDB taxonomy): domain Archaea; phylum Thermoproteota; class Thermoprotei_A; order Sulfolobales; family Acidilobaceae; genus Calypsonella. Next base: position 1,018 of record JALSQL010000150.1, on the reverse strand, counting down.
CCAGGTTGCCGAGGAGGACTTCGACGAGGAAATAGCGGTGGCCCGCGCCGGGGACGGCACCCTGCTGGTCATACTGAGCGAGGATACCCTCGCCACCCTGTACGAGGCCGCCTCCAGGGGCGACGGGGAGAGGATAGTCGCGGAGAGCGAGGAGGAGGCCCGCCTAATCTACACCATAGCCCGCGAGATAGCGAGGGCCCACCTGAAGGGGGCGCCGCAGGCCTACGTCGACTACGTAGCGTACAAGGCCATAGTCAAGATGGCCCTGAAGGGCCAGCTCGACGCGCCCCAGAACCTCCTCGACAGCGTGCTCGACGTCGACGTTGACACGAGATACAGGATCAAACGCCAGATAGACGAGGAGCTACACTACCACAACATGAGCAGCACGGGGGCCAAAAGCTAGAGGGCTAGAGGCGGCGCAACACAATTAAATCCAACCTAACCAGCCACCAAAGCCAGGGGCAAGAGAGCCGGTCCACAGCCAAAGGGCCGGAGGGCCCGTAGCTCAGCCCGGTAGAGCGCCCGGCTGATAACCGGGCGGTCGGGGGTTCAAATCCCCCCGGGCCCACCACTCGGGGCCCTGGCCCCTCAACCCCATGTCCCTGAGGGTCTTCCACTCTTCGATGATCCGCTCTAGCGGCCCGACGTACTTGGCAATCACCCTGCCATCCCTACGGTATTGCTCGTACACATACAACCGGCCCTTGATCCGCTTAACTACGTAGCCCATGATAGTCTCCCCGACTTCACCAGTCGACCGTCTAGTCATGGTACGGTCGCCCTCTACCCTTATAGGGAGTTAGCCCGTAGATAACCTAACTACGCTCTGCCGTCGACAATATAGAAGGGATCCAGGAAACACTTTGGTCGAAGGAAAACAGACACTCTAGGATTCCACGTGTGGACCGTAGTTAACGGTTGACTACGTCTCCGCCTCGCCTGCTTTGGAGTCGGGGCTAGGCTGCCCGCCCTGCACCTGAGCCTGACTCTTAGGGCTGGCGGGGTTATGCCTCTG
>JALSQL010000149.1 GCA_026985435.1 Acidilobaceae archaeon | reverse complement strand
CATGTACCTCACAGCCTCCACGACGGCGTCGAGGGCGGAGCCGCCCGCCTCAAGCACCTTCAGACCCTCGAGTGCGGCACCCCTAACCGCGTCGAGGACCAAGTCCTCGTTTAACACGAGGCCCCAGCGCGATGCAGCCTCGAACACCACCCTCCAATCACCGGCCCCGCCATGGACTGCAATCACGGGCTCCACGAGAGCACGCACCCCCGCCCCCCGGCGTTGGAGCCGCCATTTAATCAGAGCCTGCGGAGCCTCTTGGTAGCCCGCAATAGCTCCCAGCCTCCTAGTGCTGGGTGTTTGAGGGGCTCCTAGAAGCTGGGGACGTATATGTGATCCCCGTTTAACCCCTTGATTAACCTGGAAGCCCTCTCCCAGAGCGGTGCGGGGGCTTGCCTTCAAGTAAGCTCGTGGGCCTCCGGGAGGCCGTGGATCTTGTTAGGGATGGGGACTCGATAACCATTAGTGGTATAACGTTCTCGAGGAACCCGATGGCCTTCATAGCGGCTCTCGTGAGGGCTGGGAGGAGGGGCCTCTACTTCATCGATAGAGAGCCGGGCTTCGGCCTCGACGTGATGGTTGCTGCAGGCCTCTTGAGGGGCGTGAGGGCGGCAATGGCCACCTTCGAGCTCTACGGCCTGGCACCCAGTGTTAGGAGGGCTGTTGAGGAGGGGAGGCTGGAGTTCCTGGAGGACACCTGCGGCGCTGTGATAGCTGGCCTCAGGGCCGGTGCTTACGGGGTCCCATTCATGCCCGTCGCGGGTGTGCTGGGCTCCCAGCTCGTGGAGCTACACGAGAGGGCTGGCACGTGGAGGGTCATAAGGGACCCCTTCAACGGTGGGGAGGTAGTGGCTGTTAAGGCCATAACACCCGACGTGGCGGTTATACACATGCACTACTGCGACGAGTACGGGAACTGCATCATCGAGGGGCCGCGCTACGAGGACGAGTTGAAGGTCAGGGCCGCTAGGAGGGTCATAGTGACCGCTGAGGCCATAGTTGACAGCGACTACCTGAGGAGGATCCCCCACCCCCTCTCAGCCACGAGCGCCCACGTCGACGCAGTGGTTCACACGCCGCGGGGGGCCTGGCCCACGGCCATGTACGGCATGTACCCCGCCGACTACGAGGCCATAAGGGAGTATAGGGACTACGCTAGGGAGGGGAGGGCCTTGGAGTGGATTGAGAAGAGGCTCCTATCCAGGTGGGGGTGGTGAGCGGTGGAGGCTAGGCCGACGGATGTGATGATAAAGTGTATGGCTGAGCTGCTCCGCGACGGGGAGCTGGTCTACCACGGCCTCACAAGCCAGCTACCCCTACTCGCAATGGCCTACGCCTGGAGGAGGCTGGGCCGTAGGTTCACGTGGCTCAGCGTCTCGGAGTCTAACATGCCCGTACCTGAGGCTGTGAGGGTCTACCCGAGCAGCGGGGGCCCCGACACTGAGCCCTACAGCGTCGGCGTTGTCACGACGATGGACGTCTTCGACCTGGCAGCTAAGGGCAGGGTGGACGTCATGTTCTTCGGGGCGGCTCAGGTGGACTCCTGGG
>JALSQL010000148.1 GCA_026985435.1 Acidilobaceae archaeon | reverse complement strand
GGGGCCATGAGGGCCGCGCCGAGCAGCAGGGGGTAGGCCACGGCCCGCCAGGCTACCGCTAGGCTCTTGGCCGCGCCGCCGAGGAAGAACACCCTAGCCGCCGCGCCGCCGGGGAGGGTGACGGTGGCGGTGTAGCGGAAGCTCGAGCCCGCCATGCCCGTGACGAGGTTCATGGCCCCCTCGGCCACGCCGAGGCCCACGGCGACCCCTATGAGTAGGGATGCCCCTATGAAGACCCCCCAGAGGGCCAGCCCTATCCTCAGGCCCTCACCCCGGCTGGCGCCCCTCAGGCGGAGGAGGGCCAGGAAGGGCCTCAGCTCCCTGTCGGCGTCGGCCGCGAGCACCAGGGCTGCGGCGAGGGCTAGGGCCGAGGAGGCGAGCGCCGCTGGCACGAGGAACGACGCCGGGTGGGCCTTGGAGAGCACGCTGGCGGCCACCCTGAACTCCCTCGACCTGGCAACGTCGGAGGGGGTGTAGACGTGGAAGCCCAGCTCCTCCAGCCTCCCCACGCACCCGCCCTGGCCGAGAGTGTAGACCAGCACCACCGGCCTGACCCCGGAGCCTGCGGGGTAGCCGACCACGCTGGGGAGCCGCCTGTACGCCCAGGGCCCTAGGGCGTAGGCGTTGTAGGGGACCCCCGCTCCACGCCGGCCGGTTAGGTTGGAGTACCACGCCCCAACGTCGGCGCCGGGGAGGACCTCGACGCCGATCCAGTTCGACGCGGGTATGGCGTCTATCTCCCCGGAGGAGCCGTCGAGCAGTATGAAGCCCGCGTTGCTGCTGCTCCCCATGCTGCCCCTGCTGTCGGGGAAGCGGAGGCTCCAGCCGGGCTTGGCGAGGGCGTCGAGCTGGTCCCCGCTCAGCTCCACGCCGATGCGCTGGTAGAGCTCCGCCAGCTTGTCGAGGTCGCTGTAGGCCACGACCAGCCTCATGGAGCCCGGGGTGCTGGCGGCCTTTAGGAGGCCCGCTATGACCGCCGAGCGGTACCCCCGGGGGAGGGGCTGCTCCCCGGCGATGCTCCACAGGGCCGAGGGGACGCCCGCGGCGACCAGCCCCCCGGGGCAGGCTCGCTCGGCCTCGGAGAGGGCGTCGCGCAGCCTGTAGGTGGTGAAGGTGGCGTTCGCAACCTCCTTGGCCACCGTGCCGTTGGGCAGGAGGCGGGCGGTGGTGTAGTTGACGGTCACGTTCCCGGAGGGCTCCAGGGGCTTGACCGCCAGCGCGCCGGGCCCCGTCACCGTGGCCGCCCCTGAGCGGATCCAAGCCGACGCCGTGGAGGACGCCAGCCCCGACGCTGCTAGGAGGCTGACCGCGAAGACCGCCAGTACAACCAGCGCCACGGCCCTAGCCGAGACGAGCCGGGCCAGCCCCCGGCTGGCCGGGGCCGCCCTGCCGAGGAGCCTCCTGAGGGCGCCCGAGGACGCTATGGCCGGGGCCTTCCAGGCGAGGAGCCTGGCGCTAGCGTAGGCCAGCAGCGCCGGGGCGAAGGGGGCCGTGAAGATCTCGATGAAGGCCCAAATGGCTAGGAGGGCCTGGAGGGCCGGGTTCAGGGTGGAGAGCTGCTCCCAGTGCCTGTCGAGGTACTCGGCCGTGCTGAAGCCGGCGTACCCCCTAACGGCGTGGTACACGCCCAGCGCGAGGCCCAGCCAGCCGGCCCTGCCGAGGCCGCTGGGCGGGCTTGGCGGGGTGGAGGCGAGGGGGTTCCCCCGGGCCACCGCCTCGACGTAGACGCTGGCCGCCTCCCGCGAGGCCCTCCTCAGCATTAGGAGGAGTGCGAGTGCCGTCACGCCCGCGGCCGCCGCCACGCCCAGCCGGCCCGTATAGGCGGTGAAGCCCGGCGCGAGGAGCCCCAGCGCTGCCAGCCCGGCGGCGCCCCCCGCTAGTAGGGCCGCTAGGGTGGCGAGCCTCAGCTGGCGCCTCACGCCCCTCATGGTGTAGCCACGCAGCCTCAGGAGGGCGACGCTCCTAGCCAGGGAGACCGCCCCGCTCGCCGCGAGGGGGGAGGCGGCGGCCACGAGTATCGAGGCCAGTATCGCGAGGCTGAGTATCGAGCCCGCCGTCGCCATGTCCCTAACGTTGGACACCATCCCGGCCCTGTTTGAGACCACCGTGAAGATGTAGGGCGTGTACCCCGGGGGCGCCGCCTCCCGGTAGACGCGCTCCACGAAGACGACGATCGCCTGGGGGGCCAGCCTGCTGTAGCAGCTGTCGGGCAGGTCGGCTACTATGAGCGAGTACACCAGCGCGGGGGCCCGAGTGAGGTTGACGGTCATGTTGGTGGCGTTGGCGTAGAGCCACACCGACCTGAGGGCGTCCCGGAGGCTCCCGGGGGCGACGGCGACTGCTATGTACTCGGCCCGCTGCGGGGCGAGCACCATGTCGTTCTCGGCCATGACTATCCTCTCGTAGCCCCCGGGGCCGGGCACGACGACCCTATACTCCATACCGGGCTCCACGCCGGCCCGGAAGCCCCCGAGGACCCTCTGGGCGTTCCAGAAGCACCTGAGGCCCCCGCACTCCCTCTGGAGCCTCGCTAGGACCGGGTCCCCGCTAGCGTTGAGGCCACCCGCTACCTCGAGGCCCGCCCCCCTCAGGGCGGCCGTGTAGTTCGCCGGCGGGGCCGATGCGAGGTACGCCCGGCCCTCGGGCAGCCTGGGGTCCACGAGTATGTAGGCCGGGGTCCCCGGGTAGGCCACCCCCCGGGCCCGGGCTATCGGCTGGATGGAGACCAGCGCGTACGGTGCCCCCTCGAGGCGGCAGCTGCCCGCGGGTAGGCTGGCCCTACTGGCGGCTTCGAGGGCCTCGAGCGCCGTGGCAGCCAGCGCCTCCCGGGCCTGGGCGGCGGTCGCGTTGGCGGTAGTGTTGACGAGTCGTGCGTCGCTGTAGAAGCCCTCCACGACGCCGACCATAGCCGCCGACGCTATCTCCGAGAAGCTCCTAGCCGGCATGGCGAGCGCCCCAGCCATACCAGCCATGGCCAGGAACGCCACAACTACGGCCGCGGCCGTGTAGCCGCTCCTAACCAGGGGCCTCGCCGTCGGCCTCCTGTAGAGAGCAGCCAGGCCAGCAGCGCCAACAGCGAGCAAGGCCAGCCCAGCGGCCAGGGCCTGGTCCACCAGCGGAACCCCCCGGCCACACTGGAGGGGTTCCCTATAAGAGCTTAGGCCGCGGGGGGAGGGTTAGAGTCAAACGCCCCCACCACCCCCCGGGCAGGGTGGGGCTGCCGGGCTTGGAGGGGCTCAGGGGCTCGTATGTGGTGGTAACCGGGGGCTCCAGGGGCATAGGGAGGGCCGCCGCCCTGGCCTTCGCCAGGGAGGGGGCGGCCGGGGTGGCAGTACTCTACAGGCAGGACAGGTCGGCGGCCGAGGAGACAGTGGCGGAGCTCCGCTCCCTGGGGGCGGGGGAGAGCTTCTGCGTGAGGGCCGATGTGTCTAGGTGGGAGGAGGTCGAGGCGGCCGCCAGGCTGGTGGGCGGGAGGTTCCCCCACGTCAACGTGCTCGTCAACAACGCTGGCGTGCTCCAGGTGGGCGGGGTCGAGGAGACTAGCCTCGACGAGTGGAGGCGCACGATAGACGTGAACCTCACGGGCGCCTTCCTGGCGGTGAAGGCGTTCCTCCCACTCCTCAGGAGGGCCCCCTGGGCGGCGGTCGTGAACGTCTCCAGCATAGCAGGGCAGACGGGCAACGTGGTGGCCGGCATAGCGTACGCCGCCAGCAAGGCTGGCCTGATAGGGTTCACCAAGAGGCTGGCGGTCGAGCTGGCGGGTGAGGGCATACGGGTAAACGCCGTCGCCCCCACGTTCGTTGAGACCGACATGACGGCCAGGTGGCTCTCCACGCCCGAGGGGCGGGAGAGGGTCAGGGGCCTACACCCCCTCGGCATCATACTAAAGCCCGAGGACGTGGCGGAGGCCATACTCTTCCTAGCCGACCCCCGGAGGGCCCGGGGGATAACCGGGCACGTCCTCTCAGTCAACGCGGGCCGCTACACGTAGCCGCGCCAGCCTCCCAGCCGCGGCGGCCGCCAGCCCCCGGGCCCACGGCGACACCGCCAGCAGCACGGCGGCGTAGGCGAGGCCACCCACGGCTAGGGCTGAGGCCACGAGCCTCAGGGCGGGCCAGAACCTGGGCTCCGCCACCCACGGCGCCCCCATGGCCGCGTACACAGCAACCGACGCTGCGGATGCAACCGAGACCTCGGCGGCCTCCCTCCACGGCACCGGGGCCCCCACGGTCCTCGACGCCAGCCTGTAGAGGTAGGCGAGCAGGCCCGCGGCGGAGGCGAGCATGCTGGCCATGGCCACGAGCGCCGCCCCGGCGGGCCCCGCCGGCCTGAGGGCTTGGTAGAGCAGGGCTAGGAGGGCGTACTGGGCGGCGGCGGAGCCCAGCCTGGCGAGGCTGGCCCTACCCATGGGCGTGGCCAGCGCCACCCGGAGCGGGGGCACCCTCGAGGGGTCGGCGTCGAACCTCTCCGCCCCGCCGACGGCGGCGCCGTAGATGTTGGCTAGCCCGTAGATTAGCGCGTGGAGTGCCGCGAGGCGGACCAGGAGGGTGGAGTCGAGGTAAGCCGGGTTGAAGAGCGCTACCACGGGCCTCGCCAGGGCCGCCATGGAGGCGAGCACGAAGCCAGCCAGCGCCAGGTATATCCTCACGGACTCGGCCACGTCGCCAGCGCTCACCCTCCGGAGCATCCTAGCGTAGAGCGCCAGCGAGGGGCCCACCCACGCGGCCTGGAGCAGGGGGGTCTCAGCGGCGAGGCCCACGTTGAGCCTGGCAACGGCCTCCAGCGAGCCGGAGACCAGCTTGAAGAACCCCCTATAGAACCCGGAGAGGAGCCCGGTGAGGGAGTCGAGGAGGGGTATGTGGGATAGCCTGGCCCACCTAGACACGAGCCCCGGCACCAGCCTCGGCTCGAGGAAGCCCGCGCGGGCCGCCTCGACCGCCAGGTAGGCCGCGGCGGCCAGGTGCGCCGCCGCGAGCGACGCCACGGCTCCGAGGATGCCCAGGCGCATGCGGGCCACGAGCAGGTAGACCAGGGGGAGCCTGGCAGCCTCGTAGAGCGCCATAGAGTAGCCCACCGCCTCGGGCCTCGCCGCGGCCGCGAGCCTGCGGAGGTAGGTGTAGACCACCTGCAGCACCGGGAGCGCCACCGCCGCCAGGGGCCACGGGGCCCCGGGGCCGACGACGAGCCTCATGGCCACTACGAACACGGCGGCCGTGATGGCCGAGTAGGCCGCCGAGACCAGGAGCCCCGTGTAGCCGGCGCCCCGGTGGCCCCAGGACTCCATCCTAGGGGGCCAGGTGGATATGAGGGTCACGGGGTTGGTGAGGGCCAGCGAGACGGAGAGTATAACGCCCCACACGCCGTACTCCGAGACCGGGAGCCTCCTGGCAACGATGACCGAGAACGCCACCGAGGAGGCGAGCCTCAGGGTTAGGGCCAGATAGTTGACCACAGCCGGGTACCTGAGCCCCACCGAGCCGCCGCGGGAGCCGCCTCGCCCCGAGCCCACCTGTCAGGCCCTAGCCGCCCTCGCCCCGCCGGGGTTTAACATGGCCCCCCGGCTTGGCTACGAGCACGGTGCCCCTATACCTGGCCAGCACGCAGGCGGCCGTGGAGCCCAGCTCCCTCCCCCTGTCGCTGTAGCCCACCACGACCACGGGCGGCCTGGCCGACTCTGCGAGGCCCGCTATCTCCCTGCAGGGGCTCCCCTCCCTCGCAACCGGCAGGGCCTCCACCCCGAGGCGACCAGCGAGGGCCGCCGCGGCCTCTAGGGCCTCGACCGCGCGGAGGCGGAGGGCTTGGAGGGCAGCCCTCCCCTCGAGGCTGTCCGGCGCCCCAGGGAGGAGGCCAGTGTCCACGACGTGGAGTAGGACTACCATGCCATGGCCCAGGGCCCGGGCTATCCTGGCGGCCTCCCACACAACCAGCCCGTCGCTCGGCCCCCCGGAGACGCATGCGAGCGGGGGCCCCTCCCGGGCCTCCACACCCACCCCCAGAGGCGGGGCTGCAGCCCCCACAATATTACCGTACTACCCCAGCCCGCGCGGCGCGGGGGTGGCGGTGGGCCCGGCCGGGTGCAGGCCCCTAACCCCACGGGAGGCCGTTGAGCTGGCCCTCTCGAGGGGAGGCCCCAGGCTCGCCTCGAGCCTCTCGAGGCTCCTCAGGCTGCTCTCGGCGGTCGCGGGCGAGCTGGGTGTGGAGGAGGTCATCATATACGGATCCCTGGCTGACCCCGGGAGGCCCCTGAGGGTCGACAGCGACGTGGACGTCCTGGTTGTCGCTAGGAGGGGGGACGCACACGGGGCGCTGGCCAAGCTGGTCCCGGAGGTTGTCAGGCTGAAGAGGCTCCCCGGGGGAGGGGTGGACGCCCATACCCAGCTGATAGACTACCCCAACGCCGTGCTATGGCACGTCGTGACCGCGAGGCCCGGGAGGCTGGGGGAGAAGCTCCCGGGAGGGCCCTGCCTAAGTGTTTCCCTCGTCGAAACAGGTTCACTATCACACTAACTTCTGGACACCCTATCCAATAGGGTATGTTACCCGTATATCTACACACTTATTTACATGTAATTGGTTCGAACTAAACCCAGACTAGTGGGCTCATGGGGGGAAGCCATGCCCAAGCCTCCAGCCTCCCTAGTGGCGTCCTGGATCGTGACCTACGCGTACGCATTCATCCTCTGGGCTGTGGAGTTCAGCAAGAAGGACATAGCCGGCAAGATGGTCGCCTCAACGCCAGCCGGGTTCTGGTACACGATGGTGATCGGCGGCCTCATCCTAGGCCTCATCATCGGGGTCTACCTCGCCGAGAGCCTCAGCAGGAGGCCCGCAGGGGGTGGCTAGGCGTGGAGGCCAACAGTACTGTCCTAGCGATAGTGATCGCCTACTTCATCCTCATAATAGCCGTGGGTGTATGGTCGAGGAAGAGGCTGCGGGCGCCCACGGACTACCACATCGCCGGCCGCCAGGTGGGGGCCCTGGTCAACGGGTCGGCCTACATAGCCTCGTACTTCAGCCCGGCCAGCCTGCTCGGCCTCCCGGCGTTCATATTCCTCCTAACCTACCCCATGTACTGGGCCCTCCTCGGGATAACGGCGATACTACCCATAGGCGCCGGCCTCGTGGCGGCGCAGCTCCGCAGGTACGCCCCGGTCAGCGTGCTCGACTACTACGCCGACCGCTACGAGAGCCCCCAGGCGTCTA
>JALSQL010000147.1 GCA_026985435.1 Acidilobaceae archaeon | reverse complement strand
AGTCAGCTATGAGGGTGCCGTTAACGTAGACCCTAGCCCCCACCGCCGAGAGGTATAGTAGGTCCCCGTTCAGGTACACAGTGGCCTGGTTTGTGGGCTCGCCGAACTCCACGGTGACGCTGTCCCCCGAGTCTATCGTTACACCGTTCACCGTGCTCGAGCCCCCCGTGACGGTGAAGGATATGGCGCCCCCTATGTAGGAGTCGCTCCTGCTAGCCTCGAGGTAGACGTCGTGGGGGGCGGCTGCCGAGGCTAGGGGTAGGGCGGCTGCTGCCAGCGCGGCCAGCGTTGCCACTAGCAGGGCCAACGTAACGCTAGCTGATCTGTCTGTGGCCATTATATCACCTGCTACTCAGCCCAGCCGTCCTCTGCGTGGGGTTATAGCGTTTATAGTACGAGCTACTGGCCGGGGGCGCCTCCGGGCGGGCTAGTGGTACTCCACGGCGCTCGCCAGGAGGCGCCTGTACACTATGACCCCCAGCGCGTATACTACCACCACGCCTGCCACGGCGGGGGCAGCCGCTGCGAGCGCCTCCGATGGTGTGGCCTGGCCAACGAGCGCCTGGCGGGCGGCCTCGAGGGCCCTGCCGAGGGGCCAGTTCTCCGCGAACGCCCTGAGGGGGCCGGGGAGCACGGTGGGGGGCATGACTATGCCGCCGACGAACATCGCGGGGAATGCTATGGCGTTCGCTATCACCGTCGCGCCCTCGGGGGTCCTCGCCAGGGGGGCGGCCAGCAGGCCCACTCCTATGGTGAAGAGGGTGCCGAGAGCTAGGAGCGCCACAGCCAGGGCCAGCCTCCCCGGCTCGACGGCGTACCTGGCCCCGGCTGGCAGGCTGTAGAGTGCGACCGCCAGGCTCGAGACGCCGACGAGCGCCAGCGCGGAGAGGGTGTCGGCTGCCACCAGCTCCCAGCCCCTCATGGGGGAGGCTAGTATCACGTCTAGGGCGCCGCTCCTCTTCCTCTCGGCTAGGGCCTGAGTGCCGGCGAAGAGGCCTATGAAGAGGGCCTCGACCCCCATCATGCTGACCGCCATGTACGCCCTGACGCCCCTGGGAGTGGCTAGGAGGGGCGGCGTGATCTCCCTGGCCTCCACGTGGAGTGGCCTGTCTATGAACCTGAGCCACCTGACGGCGTACTGGCTCCAGTTAGCCCAGCCGCCGGCGGCGGTGGCGTTGGGGGAGGCGAGGGTTAGGTAGTGTATCGACATGTTGACCGCCCTACTCCTGATGGAGTCTGTGAACGCGTGGAGGAACCCGTCTAGCATCTGGCTGGAGAAGTCCCCCCAGCTGCTCCTCTCGTAGACCTCCACAACCCTCGCCGGCACGCCCTCGAGTATGCTCTCGGTGAAGTTGCCCGGGATCTCGAGCCCGGCGTCCACTCGGCCCCTCTCGACAGCCTCCAGGAGGGCGCCGCTGCTGTTGTAGAACCTGAGGTGGAAGAGGCCGCTCTCCCGCATGGCGTCGACCAGCGCCTTGGAGAGGTTCCCAGCGCCATCGGCCGGGTCGGCGTTGTACACGCCAACGTTCACGGTCGGCGGGTTGGGGCTGCCCCAGACGGCGACGCTGAGTGTGTACCAGAGTATGGGGAACGCTATGACCCAGAAGAGGGCCTCCTTATAGCGGAGGAGGCCCTTCAGGGAGACGTACGCCTCACTCAACACCCTCCACAGGCTCGAGCCACCATCAGCCACCGCCGCTCACCCCGGCGGGCGCCTCGCCGGTCAGGGCGAGGTAGACCTCCGCCAGCCCCGGCCGCCTCACCTCCACCCTCTCCAGCCTGGCGCCAGCCGCTAGGAGGCCCTCCACGAGCGCCGGGAGCGCGCCGTCGGGGTCGCTGGTGGCGTAGACCGCCCTCCCCGGGTTCCACTCGACAAGCACAGCGCCAGCCACACTCGGGGGCCTCTCGGGCATCGAGCCCTCGGCCACTATCCTAGCCCTCGGGGCGTGCCTCTCTATGAGGCTAGCCGGGGGCCCCTCCGCTATCACCCTCCCCCTATGGAAGATGTAGACCCTGTCGGCGTGCTCCTCGGCCTCCGCGGGTATGTGGGTCGAGACAACCACCGCCCTCTCCCCGGCTAGGCGGCGGAGGAGCCTCCAGAGGTGGAGGCGGGCCCCGGGGTCCAGCCCGCTGGTGGGCTCGTCGAGCACCAGGACCTCGGGGTCCCCCATGAGGCTGGCCGCTATGGCGAGCCTCCTCCTCATGCCCCCGCTCAGCTCCGCAACCTTCTTCGAGGCGCCCCCCTCGAGGCCCACGAGCTCTAGGAGCCCCCGGGCCCTCCTCCTAGCCTCGCCCAGGGGTATACCCCTGACGAGCCCGTACCATACGAGGTTCTCGAGCGCCGTCAGCCTATCGCGGAATGGGGCGTCCTGGGGGGAGTAGCCCATGCAGGCCCGAGCCCTCCACCCCTCCGGCCCCCAGACCCGGTGGCCGCACGCCTCGACCTCGCCAGCCGTGGGCCTCAGGGCGCCGACGGACATCCTCATGGTTGTGGTCTTCCCGCTCCCGTTCGGGCCCATGAACACGGTCAGCCCCCGGCCTGCCTCGAAGCTCACACCGTCAACGGCCACGGTGCCGTCTGGGAACACCTTGCGGAGCCCCCTAGCCGCCAGGACGGCATCCAACCCGGCGGGCACCCCGCCCCGCGAGGGGCGGCCCCCCGGGTCTTCTAGGCACTTGGAGCTCTGGATCCCAGAGTTCCAGGGCGCCACTTATCCCCGGAGGGGCGCCGCGGCGGTGGCGGGGGCTGGCGCGGGGTTGAGCGGCGGTGGCGATGGGGGCGAGCGCGGGGCCGAGGAGATGCTGGTGCTGGGGGAGCTCACGGTTAGGACAGCCCGCTTCCTCGAAGCGGTCTCGGGGGCCTACACGTTCTTCGCATTTGCCATCTCGGTCTCGGGGGCCGTGATGCTGGCGGCGAGCCTCGCCGGGGCTCTGGGCCTGGGCGCGGGCCCGGCCCTGGCCAGCCTGGCCTCCCTCGCGGGGGTCGGCCTCGGCTACGCCCTCTCGGCGCTAGTCCCCGGGAGGGCGCGGCGCTACGCCGAGTCAGTCCTGTCGGGCGGGGGCAGGCGGAGGGTGGGGCAGGCGGTGTTCTGGGCCGCCTTCCTCGCCGGCTTCGCCGCTGGCAGCATGCTCGCCGCCGTGGCGCCCGGCTGCGCGGGAGCGCCCAGCGTCTCGTGGTACCCCGGCCTGGTGGCGGCCCTCGCGTTCGTGGGGCTCGCCTTCAGGGTTAGGGGCGAGAGGCGCGGTGGGGACTCCTTCCTGGTGGCGGCCCTCGTGGGGGCTACCCTCTACCCCCTGGTGCTCTACACGTGCGACACGATGGCGGGCCTGGGGGCTATGATGTTCAGCTACCTCGCGGGGGGCTCCTGGGCTTTATGGGAGGCGTCCAGGGTTTTCTCCTAGGCCGCGGGGCTGCCGGGGGTGCCAGCTGGGGGTGGAGCCGAGCCCCTCCGGGGGCCGGCAGCCGAGCTGTTCAACCCTAAGAGGTTCGCCATAGCGAGCCTCCTCTACCTCCGCGGCCCCCTGACTATGGGGGAGCTCCAGAGGGCCACGGGGCTCTCCTGGGGCGACCTCGACTACAACGTTAGGCTCCTGTCTAGGAGGGGGCTGGTGGGGTCTAGGAGGGTGCTAACCGGGCGGGGGCCGAGGGTCGTGGTGTTCCTCACCCGCGATGGCGTAAGGGCTTACGAGGAGCTGGTCTCATACCTCAGGAGGTCCCTCGGCTGGCTTGAGTCGGACCCCGAGGGTTGAGAGTATGCGCTCCGCGTTCTCGTGGAGTATCGCAGCCTTCACCCTCTCGGGCACGCGGAACTCGAGGTACGCCTCGAGTATGTCCTTCATGTGGAGCCCCGAGAAGTACGGGTAGTCGCTCCCGTAGAGGAGCTTCTCGTGGCCCACCTTGGAGAGGGCCAGCTTGACCTGGTGGAGGGTCGTGGCGCTCGTGTCTAGGTAGATGTTGTCGTGGCCCCTCGCCGCCCGGAGGGCGTCCGCGAAGTATATCCCGGGGAAGAGGTAGCTGTAGCTCCCCATGTGAGCCGCCACTATCACCAGGTCCCTGTGCCTCCTCGCCACTGGCTCGAGGTAGCGGGGGGTGGCGTAGGTGCAGAAGGCTGGGAGCTCCCAGAGGCCGGGGTCGCAGCCCGTGTGGACTATGAGCACGAGCCCCTCGCTCTCCATGTAGTCGTAGATCGGCTCGAGGCTCTCGTGGTCGGGGCGTATGAAGTGGAACGTCGGGTATATCTTGACGCCAATGAGGGGGCCAGCCCTCCTCAGCCTCTCGAGCCTCTCAACGTACTCCTCCGGGGTGGAGAGCCTGCAGTAGCTGGCCACCGCCAGCACCCTGCCGCCGCTCGCGGCCGCCGCCTCGACCACTGCCTCGCTGGGTGCGAGGTGCCTCTCTATGAGGCGTAGGTGGTCCTCGAGGCTCCTCTCCGGGTTCACTAGGGCGCCGTAGAGGCTCGGGTGGCTGAGGGTCTTCCAGTCGTACGCCAGGGGCTCGACCGCCCGCTTCAGCTTGGAGGGGCTCACGTGCCTCCTTATCACGGCGGGGCTGGCCTCTATCGCTATAGCGACGGCGGCGTATACGCTCGCCTCCCCCATCTCCCTCAGGAGCAGGCCGAGGGCCCCCCGCGGGTCGCCCCCCGCATCCCGGAGCGGCAGGTGGACGTGGAAGTCGACTACCCGCAAAGCCTCCCCCGGGCCTACCGTGCTGGCCGGGGCTAATAGTGTGGCCCCCGGCGGGGGGCTTAGGGTGGGCCACCCGTATATGTGCTGCGCTGCACTAAAATTAAATCCCAGTGGGCTCCCGGTGGGTCTAACCGAGGGTGCCCCTCGTGCCAGAACAGCCTCCTGAGGGTGTGGAGAGGGAGATACTCGACCTCCTACGCGAGGCCTGGGGGAAGCTCGTGGAGGCCTCCGACAAGTCGCTCAGGGCCGGGCTGCCCTTCGCGGCGCTCCCCATAAAGACGATGATCCTGCCCGTGCTCCGCGAGATAATCTCGCAGCTCGACGGGTTCCGCAACGACTTCGTAGCCGAGCCGGAGCTCGAGCTGTGGCCCAGGATAGGCGAGTACGCCGGCGGCCGCCTCGACTTCGAGGTTAAGAGGGTGCGCTGGGAGGAGGTGTAACCCCCATGGCGAGGCCCGACCCTAAGAGGAGGGAGGCGTGGCCCCTCTACTGGGACCGTAGAGTCGAGACGATGCCCTGGGACGAGCTGGTGAGGCTCGCGGAGAAGAAGCTGCGGTACATTGTGAGCTTCGCCTACCACAACAGCAGGTTCTACCATAGGCACCTCGACGAGGCCGGGGTCAGCCCCGGCGACATCAGGGGTATCAGCGACCTGCCCAAGATACCCTTCATAGTCAAGGATGACGTGAGGCACAAGATTCAGACCGAGCCCATACCCTACGGCCTCCACCCCGGCCTGCCCGACAGCTACCACTACAAGATAGCCACAAGCACCGGCACCACGGGCAGGCCTACCTACAACACGTGGAGCCCCGGGGAGGAGGCGTACGCCAGGGACATTATAGCCAGGAACTTCTGGGCTATGATGATGAGGCCGGGCGACGTCTACCTCAACGCTTGGAGGATGGACTTCAACTACGCCTGGGGTGTGAGGTTCTACAAGACCGCCTGGATGATGGGCATGAAGGTGGTGCCCCACGGCAGCACGCCGATTGCTACGATGCCTCAGCTCACCAGGAGGACAATAGAGGAGCTGCGCCCGACCGTGGTTGGGGGCACGCCCAGCGGCCTCTACCACCTAGCCAGGATGATGGTGGAGGAGTGGGGGATAGAGCCGCCCTTCCAGGTGGTGCACACCGCGGGGGAGCCCCTGGTTAGGGAGGTGAGGAAGAAGCTCCAGGACATCTACAACACCGAGTACGTCTTCGACTTCTTCGGCTTCAGCGAGGTGCCCTTCACGGAGATGAGCGAGGACCCCTGGTTCGAGGGCGACCACTGGTGGTTCGACGCGGCGGTCTTCGAGATCCTGGACCCGGACACCAAGGAGCCCATGGGCCCCGGGGAGAGGGGCGAGCTCGTGGTCACAAGCCTGATAAACCACACCCTACCCATCATACGGTTCAACGTTGAGGACATAGCGGAGTACCGCCTGGGCCCCGGCGGCTGCGGGCGCACGCACCCCATGTTCCCCTACGGCGTGCTCGGCAGGGAGGAGTGGCTGGTGAAGGTGAAGGGGCTCGACGGCCGCTTCCACTACGTGCTGCCCTGGGACGTGGAGGCGGTGGTGAGGGAGTTCCCGGAGATCAAGGACTACCAGATAATAAAGAAGACCCGCCTGGAGCACGACAAGCTGTACGTCAGGCTGGAGCCCAAGCAGGAGCCCAGGGACCCCGACGAGTGGGCGAGGAGGTTCGAGGAGGAGCTCTCCAAGAGGCTCGGCGTGCCGGTCAAGGTGGAGTACGCCCCGCCCGGCACCATACAGCCGCCCGTCTGGAAGAAGACCTACGTGGTGCACGAGTGGAAGGCCCGCAAGTAGCCCCTCCAACCCCATTTTTAGGGGCCAGCCGCCCAGCCAGCCCGGGGGCCCTACAGGTTGTCTTCGAGGATGGAGTGTGAGGTCTACAAGACCCTCAAGACGCCCAGGTGCACGGTGGAGGTTAGGAGGAGGTGTGGGCCCAGCTACATCCGCGGGCTCCGCCTAGCCCAGGGATTCGGCTACTTCGTGAACCCCGTCCAGGGGGTTGAGCCCCTAGCCCTGGCGGCGAGCCGGGGGGACTACGTGGCCCTCGCCGTCCACGACGGCGAGGTGGTCGGGTTCCTGGTAGCCTATAGGATGAGCTTCGAGGGCCTCCCAGGCCACATAGCCCTCGAGGACGTCTACGACATAGCAACCGAGGTCAGCAGGAAGTGGAGGAAGATGGGCATAGGCTCCGCCCTCCTAGAGGCCACCGTCAGGGACCCCTACTTCGACGACAAGGTCCTCCTCATCAGGGGGAACCCCGACTACTGGGACTGCTACGGCAGCGAGTGCAGGAGATACGCCATGTTCATAAAGGAGATACCCACGCTCTACTACGGCTTCGAGGAGCTGCCGGTCAGGATGCCCGGAGACCTATTCACCATAGCCAGGATAGGCCCGAGGGCCAAGACCACGAAGGAGCAGCTAGCCTCGCTCCTCCTAAAGATGAGCGAGGGCATAGCGGGTGAGTTCTACCCCTTCTAGAGCGTTCGCCGCCCACCGAGGCTCTCCGTGATTTCTGACTCCTGACGCCCCGGTGGGTGGTTTACCACGCTTCCC
>JALSQL010000146.1 GCA_026985435.1 Acidilobaceae archaeon | reverse complement strand
CGCGAAGAGGGCGAGGCCCTTAGCCCCCGGCCTGGACCCGGGGGGCCGGGCCGTGGCTAGAGCCCAGTCGGCCAGCCCGGCTCCGCTGGAGAAGTACTTGTACCCGTTCAGCACCCAGCGGCCCCCACGCTCCTCGGCCCTCGTCTCGTTCGCCCCCAGGTCGCTCCCGCCCTGGGCCTCGGTGAACCACGTGGCACCCCAGAGGTAGGGCTCCCTAATGCCGGCCAGGTTGGCGTGGAGCCCCCGGAGCTCGGGCGGGGCGTACTTGTAGAGGGCGTAGGCGGTCTGTATGGTTATTGTTAGGATGCAGCTCAGGCCCGGGTCTCCCACTAGGTATATCCCGGCGTAGTGGAGGTGCCACGAGCGCCCCTCGAAGGGGTGCCTGTTCACCCCGTAGCGGCCCACCAGGTCTAGGAGCACCCTCCTCTCCGTCGGGTCTAGGAGGGCCACGTCAGGGTTGGAGCCCCGGTAGTCCCAGTTGACCAGCAGAGGCTGACTGAGGAGGTCGACCCTGTAGGCGGCCTCGTAGACCTCCCTGCCAGCGTACTCGCCGAGCCCCGACAGGTCGGGCTCCGAGCCCAGGTGGGCAGCGAGGAGCCTCCTATAGGGCCTGTCCACCTCGTAGTGGTTGAGCCCGTAGGCTGCGCTGATCGGCTCCAAGCCGGATAAGGGCACGCCGCAGCACCACCGGGCCCCGGAGGGGCTTCAGGGTGAAAAGCCCGGGCATGCAGGCTGGCACCTACTAGGGGCTGGGCCCCATTAAAACCGCTTCCTCTAACCGCGCCACTCTGTTTCTTTCTGGTTCGTTGTGGCGCGGTTTTCATCGGTTCCCGCCTCGCCCGGGGGGCCGCCCCCACGCTGGGGGTTCACCCCGCGGGGCCATGGGGGGCGGTCGAGCCCAGCGGCACGGGGCTCCCATCTACGGCCAGCCCCACGGGGCTTGGAGCAACGCTCCCATCGCCCCGGCAGGGTCCCAACCCGACAACAAACCCCTACAACCGGCCTAATAAAAGGCTCCCACTCTAATAGAAAGACACAAAACGACACAGAAAAGCCATAATCTAAAGCCTCTGCCCCCGCGCCGCGCCCCTCAGGTTTCCAGCCTCGCCCTGCCACGCTTGACCGCCACTATCCTCGATGGGCCCGGGAGCCTCTGCGCTATCTCCTCCAGGGGGAGCCCTAGGGCCAGGTGGGCCTCCCTCCGGGGTAGGGCCCTGGCTAGGGCCTCCCGGACCGCCTCGGCTGCCCTCGAGACGCTCATGTCCCCCGGCTCTAGCACAACGTAGGCTAGGCTCCTCCCCTCAACGAGGTCCTCGGGGCCCACTATGACCATGGGCGCCCCCTCGGGGTCCACCGCCAGGCCCAGCGCCAGCCTGAGCCTCACCGGGGGGAGGTAGTTCTTGCGCCCGTACACCATGAAGGCGCCCCGGGCCAGGTACTCCCCGGAGGGCGGGCTCTTGGAGACCTGGCGCCCCTCGACCCAGTAGACGCCCACGCTGCCGAGCCCGGACCTCCAGGCCTTGCTGTACGCCGCGGCTAGGACCGCGGCGTCGAGCAGGTCGGCCTCGGAGGGCTTGGAGCCCCCGGTCTTCACGACGACGGCTGGGGCTCCGTGTATGTCAGCGTGCATGAACACGTCGCCGTCCTCCAGGTACCTCCTCACTATGCTCTCGTTCTGCCCGGCGTCCCTCCCCCCTATCGCCAGGAGCCCGCCCCTCGTTATGAGCCAGTGGAACCTCTCGTACCACTCCCTCCTCCTCGCCCTAGCCAGCTCCGCGGCCCTCCTAGCCCTGGCCCTCAGCTCAAGCTCCGCGAGCCTCTCCTCGGCCTGCCTCAGGGCCTCCTCGGCCCTCCTAGCCTTAGCCTCCGCCTCCCCCGCCTCCTGGTAGAGCCTCACTATGAGCCTGTCAACAGTCTCCCCCGCCCTCACCTCGACCGGCGCCGGGAGCCCTGGGAGTGAGACCGTGTACACCCCGCGCCCCGGGTCCACGCCGCTCACGCCGGGGCAGCCCCTGGCGGCGCTCCAGCCGCCGCTCCTCCTCCGCTCCTCGACGCACTCGACCACCCTGGAGAGCTCGTGGTATCGGGCGGCGACCGCCTCGGCGAGCCCCCGGATCTCCCGGGCCCTCCTCCTGTACTCCTCCGCAGTCTCCCGGGCCCTCCGGAGGCTGGCCTCCAGCTTCGCCCTCTCACCCTCGACCCCGGCGCTGGCCGGCGCCTGGGAGAGCAGGTGGAAGTGCTCGTCAAGCGCCTCGTCCAGGCTCTCGTACACCCTAACCTCCACGTCCCCCCGCGCCTCGAGCCTCCTAGGCCTGAAGGGCGTGGCCTCCGCCACGCCCCCGCCCCGGGCGAGGTAGCCCCTCCCCTCCATGCTCTCCTCCACCACCTCCCTAACGGCGGCTGCTAGAGCCTCGAGGTCGCCCCCAGCCAGGCTGCCAGGGCTAGCCCCCGGCTCCAGGCCGGCCCTG
Organism: Acidilobaceae archaeon; assembly: GCA_026985435.1. Lineage (GTDB taxonomy): Archaea > Thermoproteota > Thermoprotei_A > Sulfolobales > Acidilobaceae > Calypsonella. Next base: position 4,800 of record JALSQL010000146.1, on the reverse strand, counting down.
TAGACGGCCTCCTCCGCCGCCTCCCCGGGGAGCCCCAGCGCCCTGACCAGCCCCCTCACGAGGTCCCTCTGACCCCCGAGGAGCTCCCCCAGCTCCCGGGGCTCGGGCGGCTCGAGGGGGCTCCTGGCCGGCGGTGGCGGGGGTGTGTAGGGCTGCTTGGGCCTCACGCTCCTATCCCTCACCTGCAGGTAGCGGGTGGCAGCCATCACCACGCCCTGCGGGTCCAGGAGCGCCGCCACCCCGCGGGGGACGAGCTCTACGACCAGCCTGTAGCCGCCGGGGAAGCCCAGGAGGGCTATCCTATCCCCTCCAAGGCGGCCCGCCGACTCTAGCCTCCTGCCGCGGAGGTGCTTCTTCACCAGGGCGAGCAGTGGGGTCTGCTTGCTGGTCTCCCTCTGGGCCCTCCTCGTGGCGTGGATCCTCCTCCCCGGCTCCGCCACTATCAGCCACTCCCTCCCCGGGGACTTGAACCTCAGGAGGAGTGTCTCCCCCTGCTGGTAGGCGTTCACCAGCCTCGCGCCCACGAGCCCCCTGCCCGTGGTCCTCAGCCAGGCCTCGAGGTCGAGTATGCTCATGGACCTCCTAGCCAAGAGCCCTGGCACCCCAGCCGGCCTGGGGTGCTGTGGGGGGAAAAGTGGAGGGTTGGGGTTGGGGCTGGGCTAGTCGTATATGGTGTAGCGTAGCTCCACCCTCTTCCCGTCGACCTCCACCGTGACCGGCTCCGACTCGAGCCTCTCCAGGTCGACGTCGGGGCTGACGAGCTGCGCCTCCGGCGGCAGGGGCTTCCTGGGCTTCCAGTCCTTCGGCTTCTCGCTGAGCGGCGCGGTCTTCTTCTTCCTCCACAGGCCCAGCTTGTACTTGAAGAGGAGGCTCCTCAGCCTCTGGATAGCCTGGGCCGGGTCGACGACCTTGGGGCAGACCATGCTGCAGGTCGCGGCGTAGTGGCACTTGTGGCACCCGTGCTCGCTGTCGGCTATCATGAGGCGCATCTGCCACTCCTCGTCCCTGGGGTCTATGACGTAGCGGAAGAGGTAGCCCAGAGCCTGGGGGCCGAGGTAGTCGGGGTCTATCGCCGCCACGGGGCAGGCCGCGTAGCATAGGCCGCAGCTTATGCAGAGTGTAAACTCGTACATGAGGGCGTGCTCCTCGGGGCTCACTAGGTACTGGCCCCTCGGCTCCTCCTGCTCCTCCCTGTCCTTCCGTAGCAGGTAGGGCTTCACGCTCCTGTGCTTCTCGAAGAAGTCGGTGAAGTCCGTCAGGAGGTCCCGGACCACCGGGAAGTTGTAGAGGGGCTCCACCGTGACGACCGGGTTGCCCTCGTCCGCGACCTCGGCTATCTGAGTCTGGCACGCCAGCCTGGGCACGCCGTTTATCACCATGCCGCAGCTGCCGCAGACGCCCATGCGGCAGCTATACCTCATTACGACGGTGTGGTCCTTCTCCTCCTTGATCTTTAGCAGGGCGTCGAGCACCGTCATGCCCCTGTGCGTCTCGACCTTGTACTCCTGCCACCACTCCCTGCCGCTCTTCGGGTTGTACCTCTTGACCCTGAACACCACGGTCTTGGGCGGGGTCCTCGTGGCAGCCTTCGGGTCTATGCCGACCACTCCAGGTCACCCCCACTACCATAGCGCGGCCACGGTGTAGGTCGCTATTAGGGCGAACACTATGAAGACAGCCCAGATTATGGCGTCCCACAGCGTGCCTAGCCTAGGCTTCCACTCGTGGAGTATGCCCCTCACACCGTTGAGGCCGTGGAACAGGGCTGTGTAGGCGAGTATCAGGAGGCCTATGCTCCACCAGCTCCCGTACTGCTTGCTTACGAAGCTACTCCTGAGCGTGTCGTGGTAGCTCTCGGCGCCCACCAGCCATGGCAGCCTCTCGACCAGGTGGCCTCCCAGGAACACGATTAGGAGTATCGCGGTTATGTACTGCCACATCTGGATCCTAGACGCTCCCATCCTAGAACACCCCGAATATGAGCAGGCCCGCGAACACCCAGAGTATGGGCCACACGGCGAAGATCAGGTAGAGCAGCTGCCTCTGGCAGGCCCTGTAAGTGGGGGGTATGTAGGGGGGCTTGGGCTTCTCCGGCCTCCCGATGCAGACCCCGAAGAACTCGGCTAGCAGGAGGCGTATACCGTTCATCCCGTGGAAGAGCACGGAGCCCGCAACTATGAACTCCCCCACCTGGTTCACTATGTTGGTGCCGAACTGCTCCATGAGCTGGTCCCAGGCCTCCCAGCCGGCCCTGGCGGGGGTGTTCGTAACTATTATGTGGAGCAGCAGGTAGGCTATGATTATCACGCCCGTGACCCTGTGGAGCACGAAGGCGAGCCTCTCCGGGTGGTCCTCCACCCGGACTAGCCAGGGGTTCAGGCTGGCCCGGAGGAGCCCGGGCCTGTTCTCCTTAGCCCTACCCTTGGACACGCGCACCACCCCACCGCTAGTACTTCCTCTCCACGGGCTTCCAGGTCGTCACCCGGACCGGGTCGTATGTTATGGTAACATCGTCCTCGCCATAGGGGAGCACCAGGGTGTGCTTCAGCCAGTTCTCGTCGTCCCTCTTCGGGTAGTCCAGCCTGTAGTGGGCGCCCCTGCTCTCGGTCCTGTTGAGGGCCGCCCTAGCCACGGCTAGGGCCACGTCTAGCAGGTTCGCGGTCTCGAGCGCCGCCACGAGGTCGGTGTTGTAGATCGGGTCCTTGTCCTCCACGTAGGCGCTCTCCCGGAACCTCTTCCTAAGCTCTATGATCCTCGACAGGCCCGTCTGCATCCCGTCGCCGTCGCGGAACACGTAGAAGTACTTGCCCATGGTGTTCCTCAGCTCCCTCTTTATCTCGTAGCTCGGCACGCCGCTCTCACGCCGCAGGAGGCCCCACACCCAGTCCTCCTCCCGCCTGGTCCTCTCGGGGCTGGGCTCCCTGACGTCCGTCTCCCTGATGCTCAGGGCGTACTCGGCAGCCAGCACCCCGGTTATCCTGCCGCTGGTGAGGCACTCGGCCGTGCTGTTCGAGCCGAGCCTGTTCGCGCCGTGCACGCTAGCAGCGGCGACCTCGCCGGCCGCGAAGAGCCCCCTGATCCAGCGGCCCTCGGCGTCGAGCACCTTGTAGTCGCTGTCGGTGTGTATGCCGCCCATTGTGTAGTGTGCCGCGGGCCTCACCGGTATCGGCTCCTCGACGGGGTCGACGCCAGCGTACCTTATCGCTATCTCCCTGACGGCTGGGAGCCTATCGTTTATCTTCTTCTCGCCGAGGTGGCGGAGGTCCAGGTGGAGGTACTCCAGGCCGGTCTCCTCGTGCTTGAAGCCCCTACCCTCAAGTATCTCCCTGATCATACACCTCGACACTATGTCCCTAGGGGCGAGCTCGCCCTTTGTGGGGGCGCAGTCCTTGCGGAGCATGAAGCGCTCGCCCTTGTTGTTGAGGAGGTAGCCCCCCTCGCCCCTGGCCCCCTCGGTTATCAGTATCCCGGCTGGCACGATACCAGTCGGGTGGAACTGCACGAACTCCGGGTCCTTCAGGGGCACGCCAGCCCTGAAGGCGACAGCGTAGCCGTCCCCGGTGACTGTGTGGGCGTATGTGGTGAAGTTGAATAGCCTGCCGCCGCCGCCCATAGCTATTATCGCCGCCTTGCTCTTGAATAGGTAGAGCTTGCCCTCCCGGAGGTTTATGGCGTACACGCCCTTGTAGACGCCGTCCTCCACCACTATGTTGGTGACGAACCACTCGTCATACCTCTCCCAGCCATCGTACTGGAGGAGCTTGTTGTAGAGGGTCTGCATCTCGTAGAAGCCCGTCTTGTCCGCGGCGAAGGTGGCCCTCGGGTGGCTGTGGCCGCCGAAGGGCCTCTGGGCTATCCTGCCGTCGGGCCTCCTGCTCCACGGCAGGCCCCAGTGCTCGAGCAGCACTATCTCCATCGGCATCAGCTTCACCATCTTCCACACAGCATCCTGGTCGGCGAGGAAGTCGCTCCCCTTGATGGTGTCCCACGCGTGGAGGGCGAAGCTGTCCCCCTCGTCGGGGTATAGCACGGCGGCCGTGCCGCCCTCCGCTGAGACGCTGTGGCTCCTCATCAGCTGCAGCTTGCTCACAATCCCAACGTCAACCTTCTCGCCGTACTTCCGCTTTATCTCGACCGCCGCCCTGAGGCCCGCTATCCCACTCCCTAGGATCACTACGTCGTGGTATATCGTCTCGACGGCCGCCAAACCCACGCACCTCTCGCTCCGGCGGCTCCAGCTGGGCCGCCCTCTCGGGCCTCCATTCTTGCTTGTCAAACTATTTGAGTAACCATCATGGGGGGAGAAATACTGGGAGGGGAGGGGCCAGCTTAGGGAGCCTTGGGGAGGAGGCGCCTCAGCCCAGGGTCATGCGCTTCAGCTCCCTGGCCAGCCGCTCGTACCTCCTCACGTCCTCTGGCGTCAGGCTGGGCGGCACCCTCTTGAGGGCCTGCTCGAAGTGCTTCATAGACACGGGGCCGACCTCGAACTTCTCCCTCAGCTTCAGCATCACCGCCTCCCTGACCAGGGCCTCGAGGTCCGCGCCGGTGTAGCCCTCGGTCATCTCGGCGAGCTTGTCGAGGTCGACATCGTCGGCCAGGGGGACCTTCCTGGTGTGGATCTGCAGTATCTGCCTCCTAGCCTCCTTGTCGGGCGGGGGCACGTAGATTATCCTGTCGAACCTGCCGGGCCTCAGGAGCGCCGGGTCGACTATGTCGGGCCTGTTGGTCGCGCCGATCACTACCACGTTCTGGAGCGGTACTATGCCGTCGAGCTCCGTGAGCAGCTGGTTCACAATCCTA
>JALSQL010000145.1 GCA_026985435.1 Acidilobaceae archaeon | reverse complement strand
GCCCCATACCAATCACCTCAGATGGCTGCTGGAGACGGGCATCGTGGAGAAGTACGGCTGTGTGGCGCTGGGCAGCCTGAAGCTCCTCGCGGGTAGGAGGAAGCAGCTGTGGCGCAGGGCCGTCGACGCTGCCCGGGGGCTGCTCGAGGAGCACGGGCTAGACGGAGTCCGGCTCCATCTCTTCGGCGCACCGCTCGACATCGTGGCCGCCGAGGGGCTGCCGCCCGGCTCGTGGGACTCGAAGAACTGGACCTTCCCAAGGGTACCCTACCTGTGGTCCGCGAAGGACGGGTCCATGCGCATCGTCTACTTCACGACGTTCCTCGAGCGCATGGTGGAGCTTGTTACACGCGGTGGCTAGCCAAGAGGTGACGCCCTTGGCGGGGGAGCGGTGGCGGCGCCGCGGCCTGGCCCTCGAGGCCGCCAACGCTGTGAGGCTGGTGCTCGCCCGGGTGCTGCGCCGGGCCCGGGAGAGGCTCGGCGCCGGGGGGCTGGGGTACAGGTTCCACGAGCCGAGCGGCGACCGCCGGGTCCACCTGGTCGAGGTGGAGCTGCCAGCCTCGGCCCCCCTGGTCATCGGGTTCTACGTCTCGACGGAGGAGTCGAGGCCCATTACGTGGGGGAGGATGGAGGCCAGGCTCAGGCGGGTGCTCCGCGCAGCCGCGGCGGAGGCGCCTCCCCGGAGGGACCTCTTCCTAGCCCTAGTCCTCGCCTCCCCCCGCGGCCGGCCCACGGGGCCCGCAGCCCGCGCGGCCAGGAGGAGCCGGGTCGCCCTCGGCCGCCCCCGGGAGGTCCTCGAGGCGCTCCACCGCTACCTCGCAAAGAGGCTCCACGGCCTCCTCGAGGCGCTCAGGGAGAAGAATGTGAAGGCCTACGGGCCCCTAGCCGGGCTGCTCCGAGCCCTCTATCTGTTGGCCTCCAGGCTGGGTCATGTAGACGTAGCGCTGGCCGACGTGGAGGCGGCGATAAGGGCCTGAAGAACCCCTTAGGCCCCCCTATGCGTCTTTGGTTAACGGTATTACTAACATTTTAGCTCCATGCTCAACCTCTCCTCATGGGTAATACGTGTGGAATCTTGGAGCCAAGGCCCCGCCAAGGAGCCGCCCCACCTCGCCCGAAGCTATTCCCGCCGCATATAGTGTAGCGAAGGTATTCCCAAGTGGTCCCGGCCCCGAGCTCCCCGCTGGATCCACCATCGGGGCCGAGTAGTTTCGCCCAGCCCCACGGCGGGCCCTGTGCCCGGCCCCCGGGCCCGGGGTTGTCGACGGCCACCCGCCCCTCGGGGTGCTTCCCCCTCTTCGCCTGACGGCATTGACGCGGCAGGGCCTATCGCCTAACCGGGCCGTAAAGCCACACAGTAGAGTTAGCTGCTGGGCTTACCTGTTCTCCTCGAGCTATCGGGGATTAGCCGGGCTGTGTACGGAAGCTATGTGGAGTTGTATGTTCTGGGGCTGTCTTCGCCTGATCCCAGCGCAATCAGGGCATGGGAGGACGTGGCCGCCTAGAATATAGTAATAGGATTCTTTCCTAATGTGTAGTAGTATAGTGTGTCGACTTCTGGGGGTTCCTTCCCCGGGGACTTCTTTATTTTTATAT
>JALSQL010000144.1 GCA_026985435.1 Acidilobaceae archaeon | reverse complement strand
GCATACACTGCGGCCAGGGCCCCGCTCCGGAAGGCGTCCTCGACCAGGACCCTGAGCTCGTTACCGAGGCCTGCGTGGTGGAACGCCACGCCCCTGGCCACGAGCTCCGCTAGCTCGGAGCGCACCGGCCCGGGGGCCCGGCTCGAGGCTATCCTGGACGCCCACTCCCTCGCCGCGCGCTCGTCAAAGTGTAGGAGCTTGGCGAACTTGGAGGCCTGCTTGGCGAGCTGCACGGCCCTCCTCCTGCTCTGGACGAAGACTATGGCGTGCCCGCCCTCGTCAGCCAGGTCAGCGACTAGGTCGACGTAAGCCCTGCCCGTTGAGGCGCTAACCCGCCTCGAGGAGCCGTCGGAGAAGAGTATGGAGGACCCGTCGTACACGCCCTCCCTCAGGGGCACCGGCCTCCACTCCGAGGAGACAAGCCTGGCCCCGAGCCACTCGGCTATCTCCCCGGCGTTGGGCACCGTGGCGCTTAGGGCCACGATCTGCGGGCGCTCCGGGAGCGTTAGCAGCCTCGCTATGAGGCCCTCCAGGATGGGGCCGCGCTTCGGGTCGCCCGCATAGTGTATCTCGTCGACTACCACGACGCTGGCGCTCCTGGCCAGTGAGGGGTCCCCCCTCAGGCTTGAGTCCAGCTTCTCGTAGGTTGTCACAACCACGTCGGCGCCCGGGAGCCCCCTCTCGTAGTCGCCCACGCTAACCTTAACCCTGAACCCGAGCTTCTCGAGTACTTGGAGGTCGCGGTACTTCTCCAACGCAATGCTCCTCAGGGGGGCCACGTAGAACGCCCTGCCACCCGCCTCTGATAGCCTCGAAGCTATGGCCATCAGCGCCACGAGCGTCTTGCCAGATGCCGTGGGGGCCGCGACGACTAGGCTAGCCCCCCGAGTCACGCCAGCGCGGAGCGCCTCCTCCTGCACGGGGTAAAGCCTGCGGATCCCCAGGAGGCTCAGGAGCCTGGCGACCGCGTCGGCCGGCCCGCTGGATGCCATGGGCTGCACTCCCTGGGCTACACGGGGCCGCCTAGGGGACTAGAGCGTAGCAGTTGTTCCCCCTGTCGTATATGAGGCCGGACTGGTACATCTTCTCGAGGGCCTGCTGGGCCTTCTCCCTCGGGATCTTCCTGGACTCGGCGGCGTCGAGTATCTGCTTCCGCCTGGCGCAGCCGCTGCCGGACTCCTGGGAGAGCTCCTTGATTATGTCCTGGATTATGCTCATCACCGACCTCATACTATACGTCGCGCCCGACGCCAGCATGCCGACGTCTACAACTCCCGTCTCCACGTCGAAGCCGACGCTCGTGAGGAAGCTCAGGGTTATACGTATGGCCTCGGCTGCATCCTCCGGGCCAGCCTCATCCCTCAGGGCCATCCTAGCGTGGGCCTCGGTAAGCCTCACCAGGGCCTCTAGCTGCCTCGTGGTTATCGGGATCGGTAGGGGGCCCTCGCCCTGCATGTGGGCCAGCGCGCTGGCTCTCATCGTCGTGAAGAAGTCCTTCAGCATCTCCTTCGCCTCGGGGGAGAGCCTAACCCTCCTGATGTACCTGCGAGCGTAGAGTATGTACTTCCGGAGCAGCTGGGGGTCGACCTCGGGCGCTATCTTCTCGCTGCTAGTGTGGGCCTCGAGCACGTAGGCTGCAAGCTCGGCGTCGCGCCTCTTGTCGGGCACATCCCTGAGGACGAATATGAGGTCGAACCTCGAGAGTATGGTTGGCGGCAGGTTAACGTTGTCAACGAAGCTCTTATTGGGATCGTAGAGTCCGAACTTCGGGTTCCCAGCTGCTAGCACGCTCGCCCTGGCGTTGAGCCTGGCCACTATGCCAGCCTTGGATATGCTGATGGTCTGCTGCTCCATGGCCTCGTGTATCGCCGTCCTATCCTCGTTCCGCATCTTGTCTATCTCATCTATAATAGCAACGCCGCCATCAGCCAGCACGAGGGCGCCAGCCTCCAGGTACCACTCGCCCGTCTTCGGGTCCCTCAGCACAGCCGCCGTGAGGCCAGCGGCGGTGCTCCCCTTACCGCTAGTGTAGACGGCCCTGGGGGCTATCCTGGCGGCCGCCTGGAGGAGCTGGCTCTTAGCCATGCCGGGGTCCCCTATGAAGAGCACGTGTATGTCGCCCCTGATCCTAGTGCCGTCCGAGAGCGTCTTCGGCACGCCCCCGAAGAGTAGGAGGGCGATGGCCTCCTTGAGGTCCCAGTGGCCGTAGATGCTGGGGGCCACGCTGGCCACTATCCTCTCCCTAACCCAGGGGTCCATGGCCAGCTGCCTGATCCTCTCCTCGTCTTCCCTAGTTATGGAGACCTCCTCGAGCTCCTTCTCGCTAACCCTAATGCTGTTCGCGTCTATGAACAGGTCGAAGAGGAGGCTCTTGGGTGAGGTGGGCTCCAGGCGGACAACGCCGGCTATCTGAACCCTATCCCCGGGCCTCGCGGTGTCGACGAGGTCGCCTGTGAGGCGCACCTCTATGCTCCTAGGCATCTGGCCTCCGGGGACGTCCTCGGGGCGCTCCTGCACCACTATCTTCTGGTAGTCGACGTACTCGCTCTTCTCCTTGACAAGTACGAAGCGCCCGCCGCTCTCGCCGCAGAGGGGACAGTAGGGGGGCCTCTCAAGCTTGTCCTCCGAGAACTCCTCCCCCCCGGGGGGCCACGTGAAGGTTCCGCCGCACTTGTCGTGGAGGAACACGGCCTTCACGAGCTTGCTCTTCACCGGGAGCATCCTAGTTATGACGCCGTCTATCTGGACTAGCCTGCCCACGTGCTCCGAGCGTATCTCCCTTATCTTAACGGTCTCGAAGAGATCGACGAACCTGGGTATGAACCTCCTCTTCCTCTCAGCGTACTGGGGGTCCTCCTGCGCGACGAGCTCCCGTATGGCCTCGCCAGCGGCGCGTATGAACCTGTCGGGGTCGTCCACGGCGGCCTCGGCGATCTCGGTGTCGTAGCGGTAGAGGTCTGGGTAGTCCACTATTAGGCTGGACTGGTTGAAGTTGATCATCCTCCTGAGCCTCTGGAGGTACTTGAGCTCGCCGTTGGAGTCGCGGAAGTTCCTCAGGAAGTCTCGGAACCTCTCAGCGTAGTCTATTTGTATGGCGCTCTCCTCAGCCTCGCTCACCGCTGCCACCCCCCGCTATCTCCCTGGCGTACCGCCTCCAGGCCTCTACCACCCCGCGGAGCCTATCATAGACTATGCCCTCCTCGGGCGTCATCCTCTCCTTGAACTCTTCGCCCCCACTCACGGCGAGACGTATTATCTTGGAGAGCCTGGTCTCGGCCAAGTCTATGAGGTTCTTCTCGAGCACCTCGCGGTCGCGTATCAGCATAGTTGACGGGCTCTCGCGTATCATCTCGTTCAGCTTCACTATAAGGTCCCTGGCGGCCATGTAGAAGTCCTGGGGGAGGCCCTGCAGCTGGTTGGCGGCCTGGCCCCGCTTCTCCCGGTAGTGGTACATGTTGATGGTGTCGATGTCGAGCGCCCTCTCGCGTATCTCAACAGCCCCCTCCTCGGAGAGTATCCTAGCCTGCCACCTCGGCATCTCGAGCTCGTCGCCCCTCCGGATGTTTACAATACCCTGGGGTAGGGGGAGGGGGCCAATATCCTTCAGGGCGAGCACCCTGACAGGCCGCATCTCGTAGTCCATTACTATGAGGCGCAGCCTCAGCTCTAGGGAGCCACCATCGGGCACTTAGAGCCCCCGTGGACACTCTGGCGGTAGTATCGTATTAACCGTCCAGGCGCCCGGGCCCAGTCAGGTGCTAGGCTCTGCCCCGAGGGGCGAGGCGGCGTAGAGGCAGGAAGGCCAGCGCATCAAAGAGTAGCGACAGGCCGTCATCCACGCGCAAGCGGAGGAGGGGCTTCAAGCTAGACGTGGAGAGCGTGTCGAGGGAAGTAGCCGCTATAGTGGCGGAGAGGCTGGGCTTGGACTACTACGGTCTCACACCCGACGACGTGAGGGATATCGTAGCTGATATAGTGCAGGGCATAGCGGCTAACAGGGCGACCAAGCCCAGCATCGAGAGCCTCGTCAAGAACATACTCAGGAATAAGGACGCCTTCTTGAAGGCCGTAGCCGCGATGCTGCTAGAGAGGGACAAACCCCTCACCCTCGAGCAGCTCGAGCTGATAGTGTCTCACGCACCGCAGCTCGCGGGCCGCGCCGCCCCAAGGCTCTACAGGGAAGCCGTGAGGCTGGGCGCGGACCACGTAGTAGAAGCCCTGAGGGGCCTCTGGAGGCTCTACGGCAGGCCCACGCCGATAAGGTGCCCCCGCTGCGGCTTCCACAGCGTGACCCCAGACCTCACCTGCATGGTGTGCGGGGCGTCGCTGGGGGAGGAGGAGGTTAAGGAGGCCATAGGCTTTAGGGAGATGCTAGCGCTCTTCGCTAGGAGCGCGCACCCACACCTTATCCGGGAGGCGCTCAGGGCTGGGTACGTGGTCGTGGACAGCGAGGTGAAGCCCCCCAGCCTGCGCAGGCCCGGGGAGTTCGCCGTCGAGCTGTACCTCACGCGCGAGGAGAGGAGGCTGCTAGAGGAGGAGCTGAAGCGCCGCGAGGACGGCAGCCACCCAGCCCGGGCCTAGGCTGGCTCGACCCCCACGCATACTATCCTAGACCTCCTACAGTGGGGGCACAAGCCGCCGCCCGGCGTGAGGCCGCCGCACTGGGGGCAGACACCGTACCGGCGCCTGGCACTCGCCGCGAGGGGCTCCACGGTCTTGTGCACGCTGAACTCGAGCTCCGGCCTCCCCCGGGCTATGCTGTAGAACGCCCTCTTCCCCAGCGTGGACGGCCTGCAGGCTGGCCAGGCGTGGAGCCTCCAAGCCCCGGCGAGCGCCGCCGCTGCCTCTCCCTCGACACCATAGAAGAGAGGCGCCACGGCGAGGCCCGAGACGCTGCTGGCCTCCTGCGAGGCCTCGCTCAGACCCCAAGGCTCGCCTGCCAGCAGCGAGTCCAGGGCAGCCAGTATGGCGAGGGTCCTCGTCACTGGCACGGCCACGGCGTGGGCGCCGATCAGCCTAGCCGCCCTGGCCGACCAGGCGCGGTCCAGCCTCATGCAGCCCACGAGGGTCGAGGGGAGGCCCCCCTCCAGCCTCAAGTGAGCCCTCCAGATCCTCACACCCCTAGCCCTAAGGGTCTCGAGGGACTCCGGGTCGAACTCGACCCCCCAGCCATCACCCTGAGGTATAGCCATGTTGACGGCTACGCCCAGGTTGGCGGTGGCCCGGGATAGGGCTAGCGCGAGCGCGGCGCCTAGGTGCGGCGAGTGAAGCGAGGCGGCCACCAGGACCGACATGCGGGCCCTGAACGTGCGCCCATACCTCGACGCCTGGCGCTTCACGCTCCTAGCCAGGGCCCGGAGCAGGCACCTCTCGCAGAGGATCTCGCCGCTGTACGTGCGCTTGTAGACTGCTGCCCTCCCGCACACGCTGCACTTGGCCGCGTCGCCCAGGGCGTCGGTCACCCGGGTCGCGGCTTGTGGGGCTGGGCGTTTTACGGGCTAGCAGGGGGTGAGCGTAAGGCTTATATAGAAGTGGTTCTACGAGAGTTTCCCGGGAGCTGAGGAGGCTAGGGTAACAGGGGTGATAGGGTATGGCGATGGGAGGAGTGCCCGTGATAATACTCAAAGAGGGCACCCAGAGGACCTACGGCAGGGAAGCCCTCAGGAACAACATCCTCGCAGCCAAGGTCCTGGCCGAGCTGCTTAAGACCAGCCTGGGCCCCAGGGGCCTGGATAAGATGCTCGTCGACAGCTTCGGCGACGTGACAGTAACCAACGATGGAGCCACCATAGTCAAGGAGATGGAGGTCCAGCACCCGGCTGCTAAGCTCCTAGTCGAGGTAGCCAAGGCCCAGGACGCGGAGGTCGGCGATGGGACGACGAGCGTGGTCGTCCTGGCTGGCACTATGCTGGAGAAGGCCGAGAAGCTGCTGGACGAGAACATCCACCCGTCCATAATCATAGATGGATACACTAAGGCCCAGGCTAAGGCCCTCGAGATCCTCGAGCAGATAGCCGAGAAGATAAACGTTGACGACGACGCAACCCTGAGGAGGATAGTGGAGACCACGCTGGCCAGCAAGTACATAGGCCACGGGCCGGAGAGGGAGAAGATAATCGAGATGGTGGTCGAGGCTATAAAGATCATCGCCGAGAAGAGGCCCGACGGCACCTACAATGTCGACCTGGACAACGTGAAGATCGAGAAGAAGAAGGGAGGCAGCCTGATGGACAGCAAGCTGATACGCGGAGTGGTTATCGACAAGGAGGTAGTCCACCCCGGCATGCCTAGGAGGGTGGAGAACGCTAAGATCGCCGTGCTAGACGCCCCGCTGGAGATACAGAAGCCCGACCTCACCACCAAGGTGAGGGTCACGAACATAGACGAGCTCGACAGGTTCCTGGAGGAGGAGACGAGGCTGCTGAAGGAGATGGTCGAGAAGATTGCTGCTACTGGGGCTAATGTTGTGATTACTCAGAAGGGTATTGACGAGGTTGCGCAGCACTACCTGGCTAAGCATGGTATACTGGCTGTGAGGAGGGTCAAGAGGAGTGACATAGAGAAGATAGCCAAGGCCACCGGCGCCAAGATCGTGACGAGCGTGCGCGACCTGAAGCCCGAGGACCTAGGCTACGCAGACCTAGTAGAGGAGAGGAAGGTAGGAGAGGACAAGATGGTCTTCATAGAGGGCGCCAAGAACCCCAGAAGCGTCACAATACTGCTCCGCGGCGCTAACGACATGCTGCTGGATGAGGCTGAGAGGAGCATAATGGACGCCCTCCACGCCCTGAGGAACATACTGAGGGAGCCCAAGATCGTGGGTGGCGGCGGCGCGGTTGAGATAGAGCTCGCCGAGCGCCTGAGGGAGTACGCTAGGAGCGTCGGCGGCAAGGAGCAGCTAGCCATCGAGGCGTACGCCGACGCCCTGGAGGTGATACCCACCGTGCTGGCCGAGAGCGCTGGCATGGACGCCCTCGACACCATACTGCAGCTGAGGGCCCTACACAACCAGGGCTTCAAGCACGCGGGCGTGAACGTGCTTGAGGGCAAGATCGAGCAGGACATGACCAAGATAAACGTCTACGAGCCGGTGCTGGTCAAGAAGCAGGTTATAAAGAGTGCGAGCGAGGCCGCGACCTCGATACTTAAGATAGACGACATAATCGCGGCGGCGCCGCCCAAGAAGAAGGAGAAGAAGGGCAAGGAGGAAGAGGAGGGCGGCCCCGGCAAGTTCGAGTTCTAGAGGTTCTAGGCCAACCTCCTCCACCGATTTTACCCCGCCGCCGGCCAGGAGCCTCTTTCTCCAGCATGCTGAACGCTCAATCCCTAGTCGGGCCTGTAGCTTATCAAGGCAACCG